>JANXAG010000002.1 GCA_025062375.1 Anaerolineae bacterium
CCCCTGGCTGGATGAGGCTTTGGTCACCGCTCTATCATTGGACTTTTTCCGCTGGAAAGATCCCGAGGCTTATCAGAGCCTCTGGGAAACCTGGGGCAACTACACGGGGACCATCCCTCTTAATCGTTCCATTTATGACTTCCAAAAAGGCAGAGCCTACTTTAATGCCGTCTACAGGCGAGGGGCTACTTTCCTGCGCCAACTTCAGGAACTTATGGGCCAGGATGCTTACTGGCAGGCCCTGAGGACCTACTATATGGCGCACCGCTTCGGCATCGCCCGGCCACAAGATTTCCTGCTGGCCATGCGCGTAGCCTCGCCCCTGGACCCCCTTTCGCTGTATCAGCGCACCTTTGATTATGATTTTTTGCAATTTTTCGAACCTGTCATCACCACAACCGTTCCCGTCCGGGTGGTAAACAACATTCCGCTGGGCATACCAATCCAGACTCAAGGGGCTACCCATATTGCTTCCCCCCTTCAAGAGAGCCAGTCTCCGCTCCTGGGACCGTGTTTGCTCACCGCAGGTGAGCAAACTTTGCAACTTGAAGCTTTCGGTCAGGGCATTGGCTGCGCCCACTGGCGGAGTACCTCTGCTTTAGTAGCGCCACCAACTGCGCCCACCCAATCCCTTTGCCACCGCTAACCGCTATGCCGAAGGCCAGGCCATTGCTAATACCATCCCCAGCCCCGGCAAGCGTAAGTGCTCAAATGGGTTAGCTGAAGCCACTACGTCAAGGTCTCCGCATCCTCCGTCAATACCGGCCCACTGAAAGGGTCCACCGTCAGTTTCCCCTTCACTTTCACGAGGTCACATCACCCCCCCCACCGCAGGCATCTGCACCCCCTCAAAGACCTCTCCCCGTTTCCGGCGGGCTTTCTGGACGGTCAGAAAACCAGCGTTTTAGAGGCCTCGTAACTGAGGCCAAGAAGATAGAGTATCACCGCCAGTCCTCTTACTCTCTGGAAGAAGTGATCCCGGGATACCCCCACCGGATAGACTCGGTTTCCCTTCATTGCACCCCAATTTTACCGATCGGTGAACAATCACATGAGGATGATCCCGCAGACAGCCTGCCGGCCCTATTACCCAGGAGCGATTTCCCTCTGTGAAGAATTTTACTTGCGGCTTCAGAATTTTTATGCTATGCTTGTAATAGCCTAATAAAGGACCACATTGGCAAATGCGTCACCAACACCTTTTGTTACAGTCACCGGCCACTCCATTTATTGCCCATTGAGACGCCAGGCTCAACTCCAGCTGGAGGGGAAACAGCAAACTGGTGAAACCCGGATGCGGCTAATTCCACAGCCTGTGATTTAATCGCTCAACTTCCGCTGAGGTTGAATTTTCGTGATTTCAACCGGGTGGAGAAGATCGCCATACTTCCCCGCAGACTGTCAACAGAAGGTGTGCCACCAGGTGATGATCCGATGCTTGGTGATGTCGGCTATTTCAACTCTGGTCTGGCCTGCGGCTGAAGCGCCATTTGTTGGGCTACTGAGGAGATAGCGATGTGGAGATCAAACATAGGCGTTCATCTTATCCTCGTATGCCTGAGTATTTGCCTGGTTGCAGCCAGTCTATGGTTTCCAGCCACGGTGCATGACCGAAGCGAAATGAAAAGCGTACAATATGGCTATCCTTTTCGCTTCCTTACTCAGGACGTTAGCCGATACGATCCACCAGGCTTCCCATGGCAGTATCGGGTAATGAGCCCCTGGGAGAATCCGACTAAACTGAAACCTTTGGCGTTCCTGGGTTCCATTATCATCGTGCTGGCATCGCTTGAGCTGGCAGTGATTGCGGTAAAAAGAGCGATAAGGATATTGTTTCAGACTTAGAGGCGGCATTACCCGTCTATTCCCTTCGTCCGCAGGCGGGATAAAAAGAAGGCGAGTGAGGGGAGTGCGGAAAAGCCTTTTAGCGCAGGTTGGAAAAGGTGGCGGTAAAAAAGAGAATATGATGAGGAAAGAGGCGCTGGTTCCCCCAGGGGCAAGCCGCTGGAAAGATAAAGAGGGCGGTGCTGAAGCGAGCGGGAGTCCAGCAGGCTGCGGAGCGATCCAGCCAACACTTCCATTTGACGTCGCTCCGCTGTGCTTTGCGATGTGGCTGAACAGCATAGTCCGGTAAAGAACAACAATGAACCGGGCTCGGAGTATCAAGTGCGCAGGAACCATGTGCGACGGAACAGGATGGTGCGTGGAGCCAGACGGGTGGGATCGGCAGTGAATGTCAGCTGGCTATCGGCCCGGTATAGAAATTGTCCGGAGAAGGCGAGGGCTCTGAGGAATCGTTGAGCCCTTATGAACCATCACGCTTAAGGAGGAAAAGACATGAAAGTTTACACCCTTTTCGTCAGCAAATTGGACTGGCATGCGGGATGGCCCCACATCGGCTTTGACAACGAGCAGTTTAAGGCCTGGGTTCTGGAGAGGTTAACGAAAAAGTTCCCTGAAATCACCTTTGCCGGCGGGGAGATCCTCACCGGATATGAACCATCTGAAGTGGAAAGGATTAAGCGGGAAATAGAAGGGACAGATGGTTCCCTCCTCTATATTATCGGACATTATGGCTATCCGGAGGTAGGGCCCCTGGAAGGACTTCTTCAGTCTGGGCAGCCCACCATCCTCGCGAACCGAATCTACGGGGGGGATTACGTCTTCATTCAACTTTATGAACGCATAAGAGGGAAAGAGCTGCGGGTGCTTCCGGTTTCCTCGCCGGATTTTGAGGATATAGAATGGGCGATAGGCATCTTGCGCGGGCTTCATCGCCTCAAAGGCAAGAAGATCCTTACCTATGCCCCTGACGAAATAACGATGAGTCCGGAGGGCCTTATAGAACTGGCAGGACCTGACCTGCTCTGCATGCCGGAGGAAGAAAGGGAAGCCATGATGGCCGTTATGGGCAATATCGTTTCCATTGGCCATTACCTCGATCTGACGGGAGCTGATCAGGCCCACCAGTGGCGCAGAGATGAGGAAAAATACCGGAGGAACATGAAGGAGGTTTTCGGGCTAGAGCTGATTAGGAGAGACCCAAAGGAACTCGCTGAGCATTACAGAAAAGCCGACGAAAAGAAAGCTGAGGAGATCGCCGATAGATGGATAAAGGAAGCGAAACTGGTGGAATCTCCACGCCAGACAGTGGTGAATGCGGCCAGGCTTTACCTCGCAATAGAAAAGCTGATTGAGGAAACGGGGGCTGATTCTGTGACCATTGATTGCGGAACCCTGCTCATCATGGGCCTCCTGCCTGCTTTCCCCTGTTTGGGCTTCCGCCAGATGCTGAATAGTGGTTTCACTGCCACCTGCGAGGCGGATCTGGATTCCCATATCAGCGTTCTTTTGGGTTATTCCCTTACCGGCAGGCCTGGCTTCGTCTCCAATCACACCCTCGATTTGACCCACAACCAGGTCACCTACCTGCACTGTATGGCTTCCAGCAAACCCTACGGGCCTGAAGGCCCTTCTATGGAGTATGACATAGTCCGCCACGGGGAGTCCCATTTTGTGGGAGCTGTCCCAAGGGTCAGGTTCCCTGTTGGAGAAGACCTCACCACGATTAAGCTCAGTTTGCTGGAAAAGAAGCTCGCTCTGCGCCACGGGAAAATCATCGGCCAGATTGTGGATGAAAAGGCATGCGTCAACAAAGTGCTTGTGGAGGATGATGCCGAAAAAATCCTGGAGAACTACGACTGGATGACCTTTGGGTGGCACAGGGTCAGCTTCGTGGGGGATTGGCGGAGAGAATTCAAGGCGGCAGCCAGGCTGGCAGGGCTGAAATTGGTGGAGGAAGATAAGGCCACCGTGCCTTGAATCCCGCAGTTCTTGGAAGGCGAGCAAAAGTAAACAGCATTTTCAACGGGGGGAAATGAGATGTACCGCGATGATATATTGCGAGAGCTGGTCGAAGAGGAAGACCTGATCTTCCGCGAGGCGATCCGCGCCTATGTGGAGGCCGAGATCATGCCTGTGCGTCATCTCATAGATGACGATGAGGAACATGTACTGGTGCGCCGCATCCTGCAAGGGCTTACTGACATAGGGTTCCAGGCTTCCATCTGGCCGGAGAAGTATGGAGGAGCTGGTCTTACCAGGATGGTGCCTTTCTGCCTCTGTCTGGAAGAGCTAGCTCGTGGCGATGGGGGCATTGCAGTAGCCGCGGCCTGCAGCCTGTGGCCCTTCATGCCTGCCATCTGGGCGCAAAACCAGGTTGTCCTTGATCGCTTCGGGCCGGAGTTTTGCGGCAAAGAATTAAAGTTGGGATGCTTTGCTATGACCGAGCCAGGCGGCGCTTCTGGTGGAGGCGGTTGCGACATTGAGAATCCTGCTCTGGAGGGCCGAATGATTCGCACCAGGGCCCGTCTGGAGGGCGGGGAATGGGTGATCAATGGCCAGAAGATGTGGGCCTCCAACAGTGGTGTGGCCGATGCCTATCTTATAGTCTGCTCCACTGATCCGGAACTGGGCGAGGAAGGGATTGCCCTCATCTATGTGCCGGGCAATGCTGAAGGCCTTTCTTTTGGCCCTTTTGAGCGCAAAGCCGGAATGCAGGCCGATCGTAACTGCGCCATATACCTGGATAATGTGCGGGTGCCCGAAGGGTTCCGTGCCGCGGGGCCAGGGGAGGACGCCCGCCTCTTTCGCCGTAATCTGGTCGTTGGCCGCCTGGGGAGCGCTGCCATGTCGGTGGGTAATGCTCAGGGCATCTTTGAGACGGTCCTCAAATTCACGGGTGAGCGCGTGGTGGCTGGCCGACCAATTCGGGAACACTCCGTAGCCGCCTGCATTCTTGCTGATATAGCAATAGGCATTGAGACAGCCCGGGCCTTTACCCTGCAAGCAGCCTACAAGTACGACCATCCGGAAATTTATGGGCCTCCAGATTCGGATCTAAACCTCTCGCGAGCCAGCATTGCCAAGGTCTATGCCTCGGAAGTGGCAGTGATGGCAGCCAACAGGGCCATGGAGCTGATGGGTTCCTACGGCTACGCCCACGATTATCACCTGGAGAAATATTGGCGAGATGGCAAGATCATGCAGCTCTGGTTGGGAGGAGCACAGTTAGGTCGCCTGGATGCCATCAGAGGTTATTATCCACACAGGCTTTAAGGCGATAGCCCGCCCTCAGCGGGAGTGAGCTCAGAGCAGCACACCGGCCAATTACCCGATCAATAAATCAAAAACCATGGGGAGGAAACCATGACGCAACTTGATTTTATCCTCTGGTTGCAGTCCCTTCGTTCCCCTTTGCTTGACACTTTCTTTGCTATAATCAACAGCACCGCTAAAGACGACTTCATCATCCTGGTGGCAGTCATCCTTTACTGGTGCATAAGCCCAGCCGTAGGCCTGAGGTTTCTCCTGCTTCTCCTCTTTTCCGGCTATTTGCACACTGCTCTCAAAGACCTTTTCCGCATCCCGCGTCCTCCTGTAGAACAACTTCTTTTCCTGGCTGAGAAGCGCGATGGAAGTTACGCTTTTCCCAGCGGTGATGCCATGAATGCCAGCGTTCTGTGGTCCTACCTTGCTGGCTATTACCGGCGATGGCCCCTGATTGTGGCCGCAGTAATCCTGATCCCTCTCGTTGGCCTGGCGCGCATCTATCGGGGAGCACACTGGCCAACTGATGTCCTGGGTGGGATAGCCATAGGTATCGTCCTGGTCTGGCTGGGCTTGGTCCTCTATCGGCTCTGGGATGAGCGAGGTCTTACCATACCATTCCCCTGGGAGCTGGCCCTGAGCCTATCTGTTCCTCTTCTCCTCTTCGCCATCTACCCCAAGGGGCCAGCGACCCCTCCGCCCTCAATCGCCACTACGGCCATGGTGACGGGCACCGCTTTGGGGGTAGCTTTGGGGTACAGCCTGGAACGACGGTACGTGCGCTTCCCTGTGCGGGTGGCTCTCTGGAAGCAGGTGGTCAAAGTAGTGGTTGGGCTGGCGACAATCTTCCTGCTGCGGATGCTCCTGGGCCAGCTGTTCCCGGCCGGAGCCTGGTTCCGCTTTGTCCGCTTTGCCCTGCTCGGGCTGTGGGGCACATTGGGTATGCCTGTGATCTTCCGGGCACTCTTTGGTTCCGATAGGAGATGTTCACCATGAAAGGTAAATACGCAAAAATCGCCTACGGTATAGGCAATATGGGAACAGCCCTTTTCTTTCACACCATAGGGGCTTACATCATTTTCTTTTACACCGACGTGGTACGCCTTGATCCCAAGCTGGTAGGGCTGGCCTTCGCTATTTCCTACGGTGTGTGGAACGCCATCAATGACCCTCTCGTCGGCTATATCTCAGACCGAACTCGCACAAGGTGGGGACGCAGGATCCCCTACATCCTCTTTGGCGCCCCTCTCCTCCTATTCATCTTCATCCTGGTGTGGTCGCCACCTCTGGGAGGCAAACCTCTGGCAACGCCTTTCCACTTCGGCACCTTCCTTTATTTCGCCATCCTCATTGCCCTCTTTGATCTCCTTTACACCGCTGTAAGTGTCCCTTACATCTCCCTTTTCCCGGAAATGTATGAAACTCTTCCAGACAGGACAGAGGTCTCCATCTACCGGCAGGTGGCAGCGATGATAGGCTCTGTGCTTGCTTTCGCCTCGATGCCACTGATTGCCGATGCCCTTTCCGGGACGTTTGGCCGGCTTGGGGGGTGGGCATGGGCAGGAGCCATCCTGGGGCTTATCGGCAGCGGTGCTTTTCTGGTCTCCCTGCTGGGTAGCAGAGAGCGAAAGGAGTTCAGCCTCGAGGGGACGATGCCACTGACCCAAGCTTTCAAAGCCACTTTAACCAATCAAACCTTTTTGGCCTTCGTGGGAGCTAACCTGATGATCTGCTACATATGGAGCTGGCTTTCGGCCATGGTGCCCTTCTTCACCAAATACGTCATCGGCGCTGAGGAGGGGGAAACGGGTTTCCTTTTTCTGGCGATGTTTGTCACCTCGATGGCCTTTTACCCCCTCTGGAGGAAAGTTGCCCTCCGCCTGGGCTCCAGGGACACCCTTGCCGTTGCCGTGCCGCTCTTCGTAGCCCTCCTGCTTCTGGTATTTGTCGTCCGCAACCTGCTCCAGGCCCTGGCCATGATGTTCCTGCTGGGAGCTGCCAACTCAGGCATCACCCTGGTCAGAGATATCCTCCTTAGTGATGTTATAGACGAGGACGAACTGCGTACCGGCCGGCGGCGAGAGGGTATATACTTTGGGGTCAATGCCTTTATCGAGCGCTTCGCTATGGTCCTGGTGGGCGGATCGAGCAGCCTGGTGCTGGGGCTGAGCGGTTACAACGCTGCTCTGGCAACTCAACCTCCTTCCGTTGCCGTAGGAATCCGCATGGGTATGAGCTTGCTGCCGCTCGTGGCTCTGGTGATCTTTTTGACGGCACTTAAATTTTACCCGTTGGGGAAAGAGCAGGTTATTGCCCTCAGAGAAAGACTGAACACCCTGCACCAGCAGAAAGCAGAACAATATCTGCGAAAGAGGTGAGGGCAGGAGCTCTCCACTTGTCTTTGGAGAGGATTTTGGATATACTCCATTTATAGTATGGAGGGTTTGAGGGTCTCGCTTAAAGAGCGATTATTAAAGATTGGCCTGGACGGGGCCTGGGATCACTGTTTTCCCAGGCCCTTGTTTTATGTGGAGGGAAGTTGAAATGCCTTTAGTGGAAATACCCGGAATGATCGATGCTCACGTTCACCTGCGAGAACCAGGAGCTTCGCACAAAGAAACCTTTCTCACAGGCACAGCTGCAGCTCTTGCCGGAGGGGTAGTGGCTCTCTTGGATATGCCTAACAATATCCCGCCCATAACAGATGCGCAAACTCTGGAAATTAAAAAACGCATCGCTGCCAGCAGTGCCCTCTGCGATTACGGCTTTTACCTGGGAGCTACCCTCCATAACTCCTCCACTGCTGCCGAACTCGCTTCTGAAGTTGCCGGCCTCAAGATATACCTTGGAGAAACCTATGGTTCTTTATACCTTCAGGACCTGAGCACCCTGATAGCTCATTTCCAATCGTGGCCCTCCAGTAAACCCATCGCTGTCCATGCGGAAGGAATGCTTGTAGCTGCAGTCCTGGCCCTCGCCGCTTTATACAACCGGCGCGTACACATCTGCCATGTAAGCAGAGCTGAAGAGATAACCCTCATTAAGGCGGCCAAAGAGCGCGGTCTCCCCGTCACCTGTGAAGTTACACCTCACCACCTCTTCCTCTCCGAAGAGGAAGCCGCAACACTTGGCCCCTTTGGGTACATGAAACCCACCTTGGGCTCTCCGAAAGACCGCGAGGCTCTGTGGAAAAATCTTGGCATAATTGACATTATAGCTTCCGATCACGCCCCTCATACTCTGGAGGAAAAGCGAGGTCCTGAACCTCCTCCCGGTGTCCCCGGCCTTGAGACAACTATTCCCCTGCTTTTTACGGCGATGCTGGAAGGGAGAATTGCTCGGGAGCGGTTGTCTGAACTTATCTTTGAAAATCCGGCGCGCATCTTCGGGATAAAGCCTCCGGAAGCACGCGTGGAAATTGAACTGGGCCCTCGTCGCATCATATCCTCCGCTGAGCTCAAAACCCGTTGCGGATGGACCCCTTTTGAAGGTATGGAAGTTCGGGCTACCGTAAGGCGAGTTTTCATCCGGGGACAAAAAGCATATGAAGATGGAAAGATTCTCGTCCACCCCGGATTTGGCAGGCCCCTCTTCTACGGGCCATATAGATAAAATCTTTAAGAAGGAGGTGATAAAAGATGAGAGCCGTTCCGGCCGACAGAAAAGACAATGGCCTTTACGGCCAGCATATCATCTCGGTCAAACAGTTTGATCGCCCGAAACTTGAGTTCATCTTCGGAGTAGCCAAAGAAATGCGTACCTTGGTAGAACGATTTGGTTCAGCTGACCTGCTTCAAGGCAAAGTTCTGGTAAACCTCTTCTACGAACCCAGCACCCGCACCAGCTCCTCTTTTGCCGCAGCGATGCTCAGGCTCGGGGGCAAAGTTATCTCCATTAATGAAGTTCGCTATTCTTCTGTAATCAAAGGCGAATCCCTCCCCGATACCATCCGCACCCTGGAGTGTTACGCCGATGTAATCGTCTTAAGACATCCTGAAGTGGGAGCTGCTGCTTTGGCGGCCAGATATGCCTCCAAGCCCATTATCAACGCAGGAGATGGCATCGGGGAGCACCCAACTCAGGCTCTACTGGATCTTTTCACCATCCAGGAAGAACTTGGCCAGGTTGATGGCCTGCGAGTGGCTATGGTGGGAGACCTCAAATACGGGCGTACTGTTCACTCTCTGACACGTCTTCTGTGTCTTTACAACGTGGAATTTGATTTTGTTTCTCCCGCAGCCCTGCGCATGCCCGAAGAAATACTCCAGGAAGTGCGCGAGGGCGGCTTACCCTATCGGGAAACCGAGGACATAAATGAGGTCATATCCAGAGCCGACGTCCTTTACGTAACCAGAGTTCAACGCGAGCGTTTTGAAAACCAGGAAGAATATGAGCGCCTCAAGGACTTCTACATCATCACCCCCAAGTTGATGGAAAAGGCCAAGGAAAGAATGATCCTCATGCATCCTTTCCCCAGGGTATATGAGATAAGTTACGAGGTGGATTCGGACCCGCGAGCTGCTTACTTTCGCCAGATCCAGAACGGCCTTTACATCCGGATGGCCTTGCTGGCCGCAGTTCTGGGCAAAGCGTAGCAACTTATAAGGGGGCTATCATTGAGTTTTGGGAAGGGTAAAGGAAAAAGTGGACCCATGCCCGGGGGAACTTTCCACCCAGATTCTACCCCCGTGCGCTTCTACCATTAACTTACAAAAATAGAGGCCAAGGCCGAGACCGCTTGTTTTAGCTGTCTCCCTGGTTTCAATCCGATAGAATTTCTCAAAAATTTTCTTCTGCAAGGGAATCGGTATCCCTTCTCCTTCATCCTTAACGGAAACCTTCACCTCATCCCCTTCGGCTTCAACCTTAACCGTTATCAAGGAGCCCGGGGGTGAGTATTTCAAAGCATTATCCAAAAGGTTACTCAAGATAGCCTCTACCATTTTCTCATCAGCAAGGGCCAACAGCGACTCCGCTGGTTCCTTAAGGGAAAAGCGGTGAGTGCCACCCTCCGCAAATCTTTTCACCACTTCTTTAGCCAGTTTTGTCACATCCAGCTTGATGAAATTTAGGCGGATTTTTCCCCGCTCAAGATTAATTATTTCCTGAAGTTTACGCACTGCTTCCGTCATTTTGTCACTTAGCTTTACCAGTTCATCCAGCGTCTCCCTCCGCTTTCTTCCCTCCTTGTACAGATAAAGGGCGTTCGAAAGTTTGGTTGCAAGTTTACCTATTTCATGGACAAGGAAAATAGTGACAACATCCTGGACCTTCTCCAGGTCTTTTTCCCGGGATAAATCCCAGAAAGCCACAACCGTTTTCTCTGGAGAGAGCAGTATAGCAATCTCCCTTACCGGTACGAGGTGACCATCCCTGGCTTTAAGGTGAGTGGTCCGCAGGGTCAAATTCCCCGTATGAGCCGCTTCCAGCGTGGGAGAGGTGAAACCCTCTGGATATAAAACCTGAAGATTGCGTCCCACCAGTTCCCTCTCGGTGAAACCGATAAGGCTGCGGGCTTTTTCATCAATAAATGAAATTTCACCCCCTTTCCCTGCCAGGTATAAGCCATCGGAGACCAGGCCCAGCAATTCAAGGAGCTTTTTTTCAGCCTTTTCCAGTTCCTTCTTAAGAGCGAGTCGAACTGCCAGGGAGCCCAGATGGCTAAGGAAAAGGGTTATATCGGGGATTTTACCTTCCGGGAAGACAAAGATACCCCATGCCTTTCCATCGGCCTCCAGGGGGAGAACGTTAAAACCTTTTAGGTAGCCTTTCAAACTCTCCACAGCCTTGGATTCAACAGGACTCTTAGGGGCAAAGAAGGTCAGGAGCTCAGCGAAATAGGGGCTGAATCCGGGGCTCATGGCCAGAGCGGGTTCATCCTCTGGAGCGGAAGAGAAGAAGAAAAGGCAACAAGGGATTCCTTCAAGTTTGTAGCAGTCAATCAGGACCTCAAGCGTTTTGGAAGCCAGTTCCCTGAAAGAGGAAACGCCTTCCAGTGCTCCTTTGAGACGATGAAGGGAACTTAGGTGCTGGCGTGTTCTTTCCAGCTCTTTCTGAAAGAGGATTTTTTCCCATATGGCAGCCACTTGGGCGGAGAAAGCTTTAAGCCAGTTCATCTCTGCTGATGAAAAAGCCTTTGGCTCTCGCTCCCACACCCCTATCCAGCCAATCTTTTCTCCCTTTAAGTGGATAGAAGCGCCCATAAAGGCTTTCATCCCCCGTGCATCGCTGAATTCGCCCTCCCTTCCCAGTTCCTGGATTATGACCTCATCCTGTCGGGAACAAAGGTCAATCTCCCATCTAGGTGGAGGAAGAATGCTTTCAGAGCCAGCGCAATAGCTGGTGAGGACTTTTCCTCCCTCCCAGATCCTTATGGCGCAAGCTTCCGCATCCATAAAAGCGTTTATCACTTTAGCTATGTAAACCAGGAGCTCCTCGCCCCTCAAACCGGAAGCCAGCATCTTACCGATTAGATTATAAGCCTCAAGGAGAGCCTCTTTTTCCTTTACCATTGAATAATGGGCCTGAGTGTTGTGGATTATAGCGGCGAAGTAAGGAGCGAGGCTCTCCAGAAAACGCAGATCTTCCACCCCGAAGGCTTCAGGATAGAGGCTATCCATTTCCAGGGAACCTATGAGCTTGCCCTGATAGATAAGGGGGACTCCCATAAAGGAACGGAAAACCCCTACATCGGGGATTTTGGGTTTCTCTTTTAATGCTTGCACATCCTTTATGAGGATTGGCCTACGGTCCCGCGCGATAAGCCCACTTAATCCTTCTCCCAAGTCATACTTGTGGCCTTCCAGTATCCCTATGCCCGAAACCTTACGCGCTACCATTTTTCTCTCTCTTTCATCCCACAGGCAGACTTCTATAAGTCTAACCTGTGGGAAAAGTATCCTAAGGCCTTCCACGAGGCTTTCCAGAACTGAATCCAGGTAATAAGGATTGGACACCATCCGGGTGAGGATTTCCTGAGCAGAGGTCAGCTCTTTGAGCTGGCGACGCAGGGTTCTTCTGTATTCCTCTTTCTCGAGAAAGAGTCCCAGCTGGGTGGCCAGAATTTCCAGGTTTTTGAGCTCGATCCGGTAATAAGGCTCGCCACTCCTTTTTTCCCCAAGTGCTATGAATCCTACTAGCTTCCCCCTGGTTCTCACGGGGACCAGGAACCGGAAGCCAAGGTTTATCCACAGGCCTGAATCTACCGGGAGGGAAAGCGCGCTTTGACTGTTAGCGAGGGAACTAATGGCGAAATCGTTCAGGGGGATGGAATTTTCTAACCAGCTTTCCGGATCAACCTTGGCTATGACCTGACATTTGTTCAAAACTTCATTAATCAGGTAAAAGTAAACTTTTTTGCAATTCAACCACTTCTCCAACCCCTTGCACACCTTCTCGGCCAGCTGGTAAAAGTCCAGCTCTTCGCGGAACAGCTCCTGCAGGGAATAAAAGCGGAGGAATTTCTCGGAGAGTCCCTTCCGCAGGAAGAAAATTTCATAGCGGAAAATCAGCCAGAAAGCAAATAGAATTATGGAAATGAAGATAATGGAGAGAGGGAAGATGGACTTATTCCTTAAAGTTGCAATAGCGAGTGGTAAAATCAGGAGAAGGCTCGCAACTAAGAGGATGAAACGATGGCGCCAGTTTATTACTGCCGAGACCAGCGACGGTGTTATTTCTCCAGGTTTATCCTCATCGGTGCCCATGGGGCTCATTCCTTTTCCTCTTCCTGGGGTGGTGGAGCTGAAGCGTTTAATACGTCTTCAATAGGATAGGCAAACATTATCCGGGTCGTCTGGCGAAAGCCCATCTTTTTCCAGAAACCTGTTTCTCCAGGGACTGTCACCGCCAGAGAGATGGCTCCTCTTTCTTTGAACCTTTTGGCTATAGCATGTACCAGGGCCTTGCCTATCCCTCTCCCCTGGTATTCAGGGTCTACGGAGGCTATGTGTATTATTGCTCTTGAACCATCGTATACCCCTCTTATGAAACCTACAACTTTGAAATCTTCTTCAGCTACGAGGAATTCGGCGGCAGGACACTGGCTTACCCTTATCATGGCTTCCGGACCGTCCAGCTCTGGGTGGCTATACTGCTGGTTGGCTTTGAGGATTTCCACAAGCCTCGGAGCATCTGAAGGGACAAAATCCCTTATCCGCATCAGTTTGCCTCCTCAAGGGGGTTGCCTTTTTAAAATTATAGCATTGAAAAGTTCAAAGGGGCAAGATTAGAAGGCTTTTAACTTCCGATTGAGGACTTTAATAGCGCCCTTTATATTCTCAAGGGTCATGAGGGAGGCTAGAATCCTGATCAGACCAGGGACATGCGTTTTCCCATGAAAGGCTAAAACAGAGCTGACGGTTCGTCGGATTTTCCACGCTTCGTGATGGTATTCTCTGAAGTCCAATGCGGAGGACTCTTCGGATGCTTCGTGAACGCGGATTCTTGCCCGCTCCATCTTTTATATGGTATAATAAACTTGCATTCGGGGGTCGTCTAATGGGCAGGACAAGGGACTTTGGATCCCTCGGTCCAGGTTCGAATCCTGGCCCCCGAATTGGGCTGAAGCTGACGGCCTCCACGGGCCGCCGGCTTTCTTACTTTTGAAGGGTAAGGTTATGGGAAAGTGTCCTCTCAGCGAGAGGGAGCTGGAAATCCTCAGGATGGTAGCTTCAGGGGCTACCAATCAGCAGATAGCCAGCAAGCTTTTCATCAGTCTCAACACCGTCAAGGTCCACCTCCGCAATATTTTTGAAAAGCTCGGGGTTCAATCCCGCACCGAAGCGGTAATGCTGGCTGTGAGGGAAGGATGGATTGAGGTGGGGGAAGTAACCTTCAGGCCTCCTGAGCTCCAGGTTTTTCCTTTACCTTTCTGGAAAAAGTTCCTGCTGACCTGCATCACTCTCCTGGCTGCGGTTCTCGTGGCTCTGCCTTGGCTCAGAGCAATCCAGGCTGATGAGCCTTCCTCCTTCCTGATTGACAGGCCCTCCTCCCCTCAACTTTCCTCCATGACGGCTTCAGGACGATGGCTCCTGAAAAGTTTTCTCCCAGCTCCTCGCTCCAGGATGGCTGTGGCCCTTTCTGGAAACGCAATCTTCATTATCGGAGGAGAGGTAGCCGGGAATGTGACGGGCGAGACCCTGGCTTACTATCCGGGTGAAAATAGGTGGGAGAAAAGAGCTCAAAAACCCACTCCCGTGAGCAATGTCGGAGCGGTATCTCTGAATGGTAAAATTTATGTCCCAGGGGGCTACACATCCGATGGCGTGGTGATCGATGCGCTGGAGATTTATGAGCCTTCGAAGGATACCTGGACGAAAGGAGCACCGCTGCCTGTGCCCCTGTGTGGTTATGCCATCGCCTCTTACCAGGGGAAAGTTTACCTGTTTGGGGGATGGGATGGCAAAAGAGCGTTAGCGAGAGCCTTCCGATACGACCCTCAAACCGATGAATGGGAAGAGCTTCCATCCATGCTTATCCCCAGAGCCTTTGCGGCGGCCGGCGTGCTGAACGACCGGATCTATGTGGCCGGAGGGCTGAGGGGTTCCCGGGAAATCCGAGATGTTGAGGAATTTAATCCGGTTGAAATGCGTTGGCAGAAGCGTTCCCCCATGCTTATAGGCAGAGCAGGCTTTGGTCTTAGCCCCGTTGGCCATTGGATTTATGCCATCGGTGGTGGCTGGAAGAATCGTTTGACCTTTAATGAGCGCTATGACCCTTCAGCAGACCTCTGGACCCCTTTTGAGACTCCAATCCTTGGAGAGTGGCGAAACTTGGGGGTTGTTGCTTTAGGGAACAAAATCTATGCTATAGGCGGTAAAAGCGGAGAACCTCTGGCCTTTGTAGAAGAATATCAGGCCCTCTTTACGGTGATGATTCCCTACATTCAGAGGTAAAGTCATGTTTGAAGTTGTCTTCCTGGGAACTTCGGCTTCTGCCCCTTCGGTTCAAAGGAGCTTGCCGGCGGCAGTGGTCCTTCACAACCAGCACAGGTTCCTTATTGACTGTGGGGAGGGCACTCAGAGGCAAATCCTGAAAAGCGGACTGGGTTTCCGGCGCCTCAATAAGATACTCCTCACCCATGGACATCTGGACCACATCCTGGGGCTGGGGGGGTTGATTTCCACCTTTGCCCGGTGGGAGGCAATAAGCGAGGTGGAAATATACGGAGGAAAGTGGGCCTTACGCCGGGTTAAGCTCCTAATGAAGGTGGTTTTTATGGACGAGATACCCCCTATAAACATCATTTACCGGGAGATCGGCCCTGGGGTGATAATGGAAGACGATAAATTTGTCCTCAGGGCCTTCAAAGTAATCCACAAGGGAGCCGATTCTCTAGGCTTTCTCTTCGAAGAAAAGCCCAGGCGTCCGTTCCTGGTAGAGAAAGCCGAAGCCCTCGGTGTTCCCGCCGGCCCTGAGAGGCGCCGCCTTGTGCAGGGGGAACCCATAACCCTGCCCGATGGTCGGGTTATACACCCTGATGATGTTCTGGGGCCTCCTGTGCCTGGGGCGAAGCTGGTGTTCGTCGGGGATGCTTCCTCCACCCGGGGTTTAGCGGAGGTCGCCTGCAAAGCCGATGCCCTGGTGATTGAGGCTACTTATCTTGAGCCCGAAAAGGAGCTGGCCCGCCAGTACGGTCACATCACAGCAGCCGAAGCAGCCCACCTGGCCCTGGAGGCTGAAGTCCGAAATCTCTATCTTGTGCATATTTCCCGGCGCTACAGCGTAAACGAGGTTCTGGCGGAGGCTCAGGCCATATTCCCCAATACTACCGTCGTGAACGATCTGGACAGAATTGTGGTTAAAAAACCCGAAAATCAGGGAGGGTGAGGTCCATGGAGGGAGATTTCATTGTAGTTCTTATCACCACGAATTCCTTTGAAGAAGCGTTGAAGATAGGGCGGATCCTTGTGGAGGAAAAGCTGGCAGCCTGCGTCAACGTTGTACCTGAGGTTTTCTCTTTCTACTGGTGGGAAGGGAAAGTCCAGGAAGATAAAGAATCTCTGATGGTGGTAAAAACCACTGCTTCCTCCTTCCCGGCCCTTGAAGGGAGGGTCAGGGAGCTTCACAGTTATACTGTACCGGAGATCATCGCCCTTCCGATAAGGGAAGGGTACAAAGGCTATTTGGACTGGGTTGCGGGTTCAGTGCTAAGGTAAACGGCCATAGCTAAGGAGAGGAAGCGCGTTTCGGCCTCGTCGGCGCGTGAGTTTATAAGGATGGGAACTTTTGCTCCTACCACGTGTCCGGCCATCCTGGCGCGGGCGAAATAAAGGATTCCCTTGGCCATTATGTTGCCCGCCTCCACATTGGGAACGATGAGGATATCGGCCTGGCCGGCGACAAGGGACTTTACCCCTTTAACTTTGGCGGAATGCTCCGAGATGGCCGTATCGAGAGCCATGGGGCCATCCACTATGGCTCCCTCAACCCAGCCCTGTTCAGCCATTTTGGCCAGAGCCAGAGCATCAATGGAAGCTGGAATTTTAGGGTGAACAGCTTCGGTAGCAGCCAGAATAGCCACTTTAGGCATTTCAATCCCGAAACGGTGGGCTACCTCCACAGCGTTTCGGATGATTTCCAGCTTCTGATAAACATCAGGGTAAGGGACAACACCGCTATCGCTTATGTAGATTAGCTTGTGCATTCCGGGAATTTCAAAGATCCCCACATGGGTCATCAGGTTTTTATCCCTGAGGCCAATTTCCCTGTTGAGAGCCATTGAAAGGAGTTCAGCCGTTTTGAGCTGGCCCTTTATGACTATGTCTGCTTTCCCCTCCTTGGCCAAAAGCACCACGGTTCTGGCGGCCTTAGAAGTTTCAGGTTCATGGATTATTTCAAAATCAGCGAGAGATACACCTTCTTCCTGGGCGATGGCTTTGATGGCCTGGGCATCCCCTACAAGGTAGCCCGATATTTCCAGGCCAGCTCTGCGGGCTTCTTCGAGGGAGAGAAGGACTTCGGGATCGTGTGCAGCAGCCACCGCTATTCGCCTGGGGCCTTTCCTGCGGGCGAGCTCTATCATCTGGGCAAAGTTTTCAACGGCCATACCCTTTCTCCTTCCCCTAAGGGAACATCACAACTTTTCCTACTCTTTTCTCTGGTGAAGTGAGAAGGCGAAAGGCCTCCTCGAAATTGTCCAGAGGTATCCTGTGGGTGATGATGGGAGATGGATCAAGCTTGCCGGAATTAAGAAGCTCGGCCATCTGGTACCAGGTTTCCCAGAGGAGGCGTCCGTTTATGCCTATGATGCGGGCCCCCTTGAAGATTACAGCGTTGGCCCAATCCAGGGTCACTGGCTCTGGTGGTATACCGAAAGCGGTGAATCTGCCTCCTTTGCGGAGGACAGCGAAACCCTGCTCTAAAGCCAGGGGGCTTCCGGCCATCTCCAGAACCACATCTACTCCTGTGCCGTTTGTTTTTTCCAAGATTATTTTAACTGGATCCTGGCCTTCGGAGATATTGATGGTGAAATCGGCTCCCATCCTGCGCCCGATTTCCAGGCGAAAGGGGTTCATACCCACCTGGAAGACAGTGCCAGCTCCTGCCGCCTTGGCCACAGCTACGGCGTTGTTGCCCGCTGGCCCATCACCGAATACTGCCACTGTCATACCTGATACTGGCTCCGCCAGGACAGCGTAGACAGCATTGCCCAGAGGTTCCTGGATGGAGGCTATGGCGGGGTCCATATTGGGGTCGTTTTTCCAAGCGCATATTTCAGGAATTGTCACATATTCAGCGAAGGAGCCGTTGGTATCAACCCCGATGATTTTGAGGTTCTGGCATATGTGGGGTTGCCCCCGGCGGCATATAGGGCAGGTCATATCGGGTATATGGCTTTCGGCGGATATAAAATCTCCCACTTTCAAGCTTTTAACGTCCTTTCCCACTTCCACCACTTCGCCGCAGAACTCATGCCCCAGGATCAGAGGAGTTTTTATACGGCTCTGAGCCCAGCGATCCCAATTGTATATGTGCACATCAGTGCCGCATATAGAAGTAGCGCGGACTTTTACCAGGACTTCGCCAGGGGCTGGGTTGGGTATATCTACCAGGTCCATTTCCAGGCCTGGCCCAGGCCCCTTCTTGAGGATTGCCTTCATCTTCTCAGGCATATCTCCCTCCTGAGGGCAGTGGGGCATAAAAAAGCCCGGTTCCCTTCCGGAAACCGGGCCTTTTATCTGCCGCAGCTTGTGCATGTGGTTGCGGTGCATCCTGTGCACGGGCTGCCACCAAGGCTTCTGGTAGTTCCTCCTTCGCCTCGGCTTACAGCCGCAAAGAGCGATATAGCTCTTTCTGTTTCAGAACTTCCACAGTATGGGCACGCGGCTGGCTCGCTCGCCTTATTTATCGGCCGCAGAAGCTCAAAAGTTTTACCACAGCTGCTGCATCTATACTCATAAATTGGCATTTAACCCCCCTCATCCGGAGTGAATTAAGGGTTACTGGCCTGGCTTAAGGATTACCACCTGCACCGAAGTTAACTCCTTGAAGCGTTCGGCGTCTTTTTCAGAGCCCACAATTTCCCCGTAATGCATGGGTATGGCTATTTCGGGCTTTATGGCATCGGCAGCTCTGGCCGCTTCATCCGCCGTCATCACATAAGTTCCGCTTACAGGCAGAAGAGCAATGTCTGTCTTGAGGCCCTTCATTTCAGGGATAAAGTCCGTATCGCCAGCATGATAGATGCGTTTCCCACCCAGGGTGACAATGAAGCCCACATGCCCTGCTTCTTTGGGATGGAAGGGCTTATCTATGTTGTAGGCTGGGACCATTTCTACCTCAATGCCTTTTACAGTGATTTTATCTCCGGGCTTTACCGTTTTTATTTCCCCCTTTAGCTTTTTGGCAGCTGCTGGTATGGTAACTATGACGGTATCAGCTTTTTGAATCTTTGCCACATCTTCCGGAGAGCAATGGTCGTAGTGCTCGTGGGTTATAAGGATTATGTCAGCTTTAGGAAGATTTGGGGGGAGCTTCCATGGGTCAATGTAAACTGTAACCTCTCCTTCCAGGCGAAAAGAATCATGACCGAGCCAGTGAATATTCTCTACCATCGCTTTGCTCCTTAAAGGGTTAATGTCCGCAGAAATTATAGCATCTGTTCCCAAAGAAATCAAGGCTTCCTAAGGCTGTTTGAAAAACTTTGGGATGGGGTCGAAACGGTAGCGGGCGGTCCCAAACTGTCTGCATTGTCTCCCCGGGCCCTGGACAAAAATCAAGAAGGCAGTCTGGCCAGCGGGGCACTGGAGGCTGGGCGCAGGAGGCCTGGGCGATCTGGACTATCTCGGCCAGGAGTAGATCCCTTTAAAACGACCTCGCCGCGCCTTTACTTTCTCGCCATTTGGGGTATAATACTTGAAGGGGAGAGGGACATGCAAGTTTTTCAGACATTTTTGATAGAAATTGAGAATTTGGCCAGAGAAATTCAAGAATTGCGGGAAAAATTAGGCAAAACCGCCGATTTGAAACTTCCAGAGCTCCGAAAAAGTTTAGCCAGCCTTTCAGAAATAGCATGGAAGCTCAAAATTTTAGAAGGTGCTTCCGAGCGCGTTTTATCCCTCGCTCACGAACTGAAGGTTTCATTCGGGGATTGCGCTCTTAATGCTCTTTTCCTTTCCCAGCTTTACGCTCTGGCCCAGGGCATCTCTTCTGCTCCTGAGGAGCCAATTGACCGCATCGCAACGGAGGTCTTGCGGAATTCTCTGAAGGCCAGAACTATTTGCGCCTTTCTCTCAACGCCGGGTTCGGCAAAGTTTCGGCAGGAACAGTGGTTCGGAGAAGTTCCCCTCGGGGAAATCAGCCAGGAGCTGGAGGAAGCTTTCAAACGCTTTAAATCCATCTCAATGGAAAGAGGTTTAGTTGTTCCATTAACAGGGTTGAAGGGCCCAAGAGGCTTGCTTTACATTGAAACCGAAAACTGCGGCCCCCAGGAAATGGCCTTCGCCGAAGCCGTGGCCTCCATCGTTGGGCTTGCTATGGAGGCAAAGGAGCTGGCCGGAGAGCTGGAAAAAACCCTTTACGAACTGGCCAAACTCCAGGCTATAAAGGAGCAGGAGGAGCTGGAGAAGGATTACATAAGAGCCCTTTTTAGCCGCTTTGTTTCCCCTCAGGTGGTGGAAAAGCTGGCTTCCGACCCTTCAATCTTAAGGTTAGGGGGGGTAAGGCAAGAGATTACCATTCTGTTTGCTGATATCAGAGGCTTTACAGCTTTAAGTGAAAAACTTCCCCCCGAAGACCTGGTGAAGACTTTGAATCAGTATCTATCCATTGCCGCTGATGCCATTCTGGAAGAAGAGGGCACCCTGGATAAATTCTTAGGGGATGCAGTAATGGCTTTCTTTAATGCCCCCTTCCCCCAGGAACAGCATGTCCTTAAGGGAGCCAGAGCAGCTCTGAGGATTAAAAACCGGCTTGAGGAACTTCACTCCAGGAATGCCTTGCCCCTTAAGCTCTACTTCGGCATAGGATTGAACGTGGGCGATGCCGTTATCGGAAATATAGGGACCTCTATGCAGATGAACTACACGGCCATAGGGGATTGCGTGAACGTGGCCAAGCGCCTCCAGGAAATTGCCCGGCCCGGCCAGATCCTTATCAGCGCTGCTGTTTACGAAAGGATCAAAGATAAAGCTTTCGTTCGCACTTTGCCCCCAACCTCAATCCCCGGAAAATCTTCTCGCGAGCCCATATACGAGCTTCTGGACCTTGTGGAGTAAAGATGATTTTTAAGGCACGCCCAGAAGATTTTATAGTGAGGGAAATCCTTAAAGTTATTCCCCAACCTTCTGGCCCTTACGCTCTTTACCAGCTCACTAAAAAGGGAATTTCCACCCTCCAGGCTCATGCTCGCCTGGCTTCAGCCCTGAAGGTAAGACCATCAGTCATAGTCTTTCCAGGATTGAAGGACAGAAAGGCCATAGCAAGCCAGTATTTCTCTCTGAAAGGAAAAGGGCCTGATGAGATAGATGGACCTGGATTTAAAGCAAAGCTGGTGGGCTTTTTCCACCGCCCTCTGAGCCCGGAGGACCTTCAGGCCAATGAGTTCACTTTAACTTTGAGGCTTATAACGCCCAGCGCTGCCAAAGCCTTAGAAGAGGCCATCTCCGCCGTTCAGAAAGATGGTCTTCCCAATTACTTTGACCGCCAGCGCTTTGCCTCAATGAGTTCTGAAGGAGAATTTCCGGGCAAGAAAATCCTACAGCGGGATGCTGAGGGTGTGCTTAAATTTTATTTAACGATTCCCACCCCTCTGGACCCTCCCTCGTACAGGGCCTTCAAGGACAAAGCCGGAAAGCTTTGGGGCCAATGGGAAGAGTTACTAAAGGAAGCCCCCTCTCCCTCTAACTTCCGGAGCGTTCTCACTTACCTTAAAGACCACCCCACAGGTTTTCGAAAAGCCCTGAATTTAGTTACCCCCAGGATTCTGACCCTTTTCCTTTCTTCTTACCAAAGCTGGCTCTGGAATAAAATGGCGGGAAGGCTGGTCCGGAGAAAACTTGAGGATAAAAGAGTTCCTTTTTCAGAGCTGGAGATTGCCGGAGAAAAGCTCCCCTTCTATGCGTACCTTCCGAGAGAACTGAAGGAAGAACTTGAAGGAATAATCTTACCTTTCTTCCACCACAAGGCGAATTTTAACGGGCCAGAGCTTTCACATCTGGCGCAGGAAATCCTGAAGGAAGAAGGCCTGGAGTTAAGGGATTTTAAAGCGCGGATCCTCAATAAGGCTTATCTAAGCCGGGGTAAGAGGAAGCTTATCCTTTTACCCAGCATCCTGGCCCACAGCATTGAAAGCGACGAATTGAATCCAGGTTACATAAAGCTGGGGCTTAAGATGCTTCTCCCTCCTGGTTCTTATGCTACTCTGGTGGTAAAAGCGATAGCCCTCAAGCTTCCAGGTTAATACTGAATCAATACATGGATTGGGTATTTGGTGAGCTTTTCCCTGCCTTTGAGGTAAGTCAGGTCAACAAGGAGGGCTATTCCCACCACTTCACCTCCAAGCCTTTCCACCAGCTTGGCAGTGGCTTCCAGGGTTCCTCCAGTAGCCAGGACATCGTCAAAGATGAGGACCTTTTGCCCAGGCTTTATAGCGTCTTTGTGGATTTCCACGGCATCGGTTCCATATTCCAGGGCATATTCCTGCCTAATAGTCTCAGCGGGAAGCTTGCCGGGTTTCCTGGCGGGAACGAATCCTGCCCCAAGTTTGTAGGCCAGGGCCCCGCCGAAAATAAAGCCCCGGGCTTCAACGCTTACAACAAGGTCTATGCCTTTGTCCATGAAGGGCTCGGCCAGCCGATCCACTGCTTCCCGGAATGCTTCGGGAACTTTGAGAAGGGTGGTTATATCCCTGAAGATAACGCCCGGTTTAGGCCAATCCGGGATATTCCGAATATACTGGGCAAGGTCCATTTCCCCCCTCCTGGAGAGATTTTCAAATCAGATTTCATTTTAACAAAGGAGGCCAAAATTGGCAACCAAGCTTTTAAACTCTTTACACTGGCTTTTAATTTTTACATTGCTCACTGCAGGGTGCCTGCATCAATATACTTTTACTCCAATTCCCACCGCTACCTGCCCACCAACCCCCCTCCCTTCGCCTTCGCCTGAGGCCACCCCGCCTCAGGAGATAAGCCTCGTGGTATGGCTTCCTGATGAGCTTTTCCTTAAAGGTAAGCCAGGTAGAAAAGCCCTGGAGGAGGAGATTGAAGCCTTTGAGCGAAACCACCCCCTGGTTGAAGTCAAAGTTTACATTAAAAAGGCCAGAGGTGAAGGCGGAATCCTCGCTCTGCTCCTGAGCGCCCGTGAAGTGGCTCCCTCAGTTTTGCCCGATCTTGTGGTCCTGGACGCAGCGGAGGCCGCCTGTGTGGACGGAGACTTTTTTCAGCCATTGGGGGAAATCCCTGAGAGCCTTTTCCCCTTCGCCAGCTCAGGGTTTATTTACCTGGCCGCTGATTTAGACCATATGGTTTACAACACTGGCGTTGTAACCTCGCCTCCTCTTAGCTGGGAGGAGATAAAGCGTGGAGGTGGCCTGCTTCTTCCTCCCTCAGGAGGGATGGTAGCGGCCCAGTATTTCACGATGGGCGGACGCTTCCGAAATGAGAGGAGCGAGCTTATTTTGGAAGAAGAAATCCTGGCCAAGGTTCTCAAGCTCTGGAAAGAGAACATGGAGAAGGGGGCAATTCCCACTCCCTCCCGTAAGCTTGAAGACCCCGAAGAGATGTGGAAGAAGTATCTTTACGGCAAAGTGGCCATGGTGGGGGTAAGGGCTTCGCTTTTCTTAGCTTCCAGGGAGAGACTTCACCAAACAGCTTTTGCTCCTCTGCCATCGGCGGCTCCAGTAGCCTGGGGATGGGTGGCAGGGGTTATCTCCAGGGAACACGAGCGGAAAAAGGCAGCGGAGGCGTTAGTAAAATGGCTCCTTCTTCCCGAGCGGAACCAGCGCTGGACTCTGGCCGCAAACCTTTTGCCTGTGCACCGAGAGGCTTACGCTCAGGAGGAAGATGCCTACCTGCTTTTCCTCTCCAGACTGCTGGAATCAGCTTACCCTGCTCCTCCTTCCACGCTGCTAAAACTGCTGGAAGAGGCCCTCCGGAACGTTCTGGAGGGCAAAGCCACGCCGGAAGAGGCGGCGCATAAAGCAGCTAAGGCAATCCCCCAGCTTTACCCGGACGCTCTGGAGAAGAGGACGAAGCGGTGGTGAGCCCAGAGAGCTTTCAAGGGGCGAGGCAGGATGGTTTCTAAGAAGGCGTAACGCACAACCCTGGCCTTCAGGGAAGGATCTTTGCCGGCATAATAATCCAGTATGTTCCAGTTCCACGCCGTGCCCGAGAACCGCTCCCGCAACCTTCGGGATTTTATTCCCAGTCTATCTAAAAGCTTCACTGCGGGCATGACAGTATCAGGCCAAGGAGGGGTGTCCAGGAAACCTTCCTCTGTAGGGCTGAACCCTTCGCTTTCCACCACTTTTTTCACCTTTTTCATGTCAACCCAGCTCTCATCAACCTGTTTGAAGAATTCAGGTTCCAAAAAGCGCTTTCTTAAGATATAGCCAGGCTGGCGGGGATTGGGCATAGCTATAAAGAGGATTTTATCCGATACTCTCGCGAGCTCCCGGAGGAAGTTTTCGGCGTCCTTCAAGTACCAGAGGCCAGCCCATTCCCAGACCATGTCAAAAGCTCTATCGGGGAAGGGTAGAGCTTTCATGCCAGGGCAGCACACCCACTGCGCCCTGAGCCCGAGCTCGCTCCATATCTTTGCCGCTTCCCGGATACGCCCTTCATCTTCATCCACCACGGTGACGGAACATCCGGCACGGGCCAGCTCTATGCTATTTATCCCTGTTATGCCCGCCATACCGTAAGCAGGGGCCTCCAGAACCTTCCGGATGGGATAGCGCTTAAGCAGGGAAAGCAAATAGTCGTTGAGGACGAATCGTTCGTATACCAGGCCAAGTCCTTCGTTCATAGTTCGCCTTTTTCCTTCTGGGCCCAGCGGGTGCCTATGTCTTCCTGTAAGTCCAGCTCTCTCATTTCCCCTGTGACGGTAAATATTACTCTTTCGCAAATGTTGGTAACCCTGTCGGCAGCTCTTTCCAGGTTGTGGGCAGCCCACAGAAGGTAGTTGGCCTGTTCGAGGTTGGCGGGGTTGGAAATAACATAAGTCATAAGTTCCCGGTAGACTTGGTCATAGAGGGCATCCATTTCATCGTCCTCTTTCGGTATAGCCTCGGCTTTTTCCACATCCCTCTGGACAAAGGCTTCCAGAGCCCTGTAGAGCATATCAGCTGCTTTCTGGGCCATGCGGGGGATATCGATCAAGGGTTTTATGAGGGGCTTATCGCCTATAAGGAGGTTAATTTTGGCAATGCCCTTGGCGTAATCGGCTATACGCTCCAGCTCCGTTACTATCTCCAGGATAGCAGCCAGAAAGCGCAAATCGCTGGCCATGGGCTGCTGCGTGGCAATGACTACCAGGGTGTCCGTTTCTATAGCAAAGCGCTTCTCATTTATAGCTTGGTCCTGAGCTATTAATCGGCGTGAAGCTTCAAAATCCCGCCGCTTAAGGCTATCCACTGCCTCCAGGATGCTATTTCTCACCATTTCCCCCAAGGTTAATATTTCATTCTGGAGGCGCTCTATCGCACTATCCAGCGTTTCTCTTGGCATTGCTCACCCTCCTGTTGAACGCATATTATCCGAACCTGCCGGTTATGTAATCTTCAGTCCGTTTGTCCTTGGGGTTTGTGAATATATCACGGGTCAGGCCATATTCCACCAGGCGGCCCACGTGGTCGTCATCCCACATTATAAAAGCGGTGTAATGCGACACCCTTGCTGCCTGTTGCATGTTGTGAGTTACTATCACGATGGTGTAGTTGCTGGAAAGTTCCCACAAGAGCTCTTCTATTTTCAGGGTTGCTATGGGGTCCAGAGCCGAAGCTGGTTCATCCAGGAGAAGGACTTCAGAGCCCACCGCCAGGGCTCTGGCGATGCAGAGTCTCTGTTGCTGTCCTCCGGAGAGGGTGAGGGCATTGGCGTGGAGTTTGTCCTTTACCTCGTCCCAGAGGGCAGCCTGGCGGAGAGCTCTTTCCACTATTTCGTCTAAATTTTTCTTAATCCCTCGGATTCTAAGCCCCCACGCTACGTTTTCGTAAATGCTTTTAGGGAAAGGGTTGGGTTTCTGGAAAACCATCCCTATGCGCCGCCGGACTTCGGTCACATCAACATCAGGGGCATAGATATTCTGGCCGTTGAACAGGACTTGTCCCTCAACCCTCGCTCCAGGGATGAGGTCATTCATACGGTTGAGGCATCGGATAAGGGTGCTTTTACCGCAGCCCGAAGGCCCGATTATCGCCGTGATGCTGTTCCGTTGAATATCAAGGTTTATATCCCCTAAAACCAGCCGCTCGCCATACCATACGTTCAAATTCCGGATTTTGATGATAGGGTCATCCGGAACGGGGGGCAGGTTTGAAAGGGTCAAAGTCCGAGGCTTGATCATTTTCCCACCTCCTATTCAAAACGAATCTGGAACCGATTGCGCAAGTAAATGGCTGTAGCGTTCATGGTCAGGAGGAGAGCCAGAAGAACGATGATGGCAGCAGCCGCGTTATCGTGGAAGGCTTTCTGAGGCCTGGAAACCCAGTTGAAAATCTGTATGGGCAGGACGGTAAAAGGGCTATGGAGAGCTTTGAGAGATGGAGGGGGGAGGAATGCTATGTAGGTCAGAGCTCCTATGGTTATGAGCGGGGCGGTCTCTCCTATAGCCCTGGATAGAGCCAGGATTGTTCCGGTGAGTATACCAGGCATCGCTGCAGGAATAACCTGATCCCTTACTACCTGCCACCTGGTGGCGCCCAGGGCGTAACCTGCTTCCCTTATGCTTCTGGGTACAGAGCGCAGGGCTTCTCTGGATGAGACGATTATGATGGGAAGGACCAGCAAGGATAGAGTAAGTGCGCCGGAAAGAAGGCTCCTACCCCCGGTTATATCTCGCATCAATCTTACAAAGATCTCAAGGCCCAGGAGGCCATATATTATGGATGGCACGCCGGCCAGGTTAGCTATGTTAACCTCAATGAAACGGGTAAAGAAATTATCGGTGGCATATTCCTCCAGATAAACCCCTGCCGCCACCCCTATGGGGAAAGCGAAGAGGGCTACAAGGATCAGGAGCATCGCTGAGCCTACCAGGGCTGGCAGGATACCTGCTTCCTCCGGCTTGCGGGAGGGGTAGCTTGTTATGAATTTCCAGTTCAAACGGGGAAGGCCATCCACCAGAACATCGACCAAAAGGATGGCGAGCATAATGAGGCCTGCGATGGTGGAAATGAAAGCGACACTTTTGAAAATTCTTTCAACCCATCTTTCTTTCATAGCTTGAACCTCCTCTGACGTGAGGCAAGCCAGTAACTTAGAAGGTTAAAGGTCAAATTCATAAGGAACAGAGTCATGCCCACGGCGAAAATGGTGCGAAACTCCAGGGAGCCAGTCGGAACGTCCCCCAGACTGACCTGAACGATGTAAGCGGTCATGGTCTCTATAGAAACCAGAGGGTTAAGGGTGAGCCTGGGGGTCTGTCCTGCCGCTATTGCAACAATCATAGTTTCTCCTAAGGCTCTTGAAACCCCAAGGATGAAGGAAGCCAATATTCCAGAGGAAGCGGTTGGAATCACTACCCCTGTTACTACCTGACGGGTGGTAGCTCCGAGCGCGTAGGCTCCTTCCCTAAGGGAGCGGGGAACAGCGTAGATGGCATCCTCACTGAGGGAAGCCACCGTCGGTAATATCATAAAACCCATCACAATGCCGGCGCTCAAGGCGTTGAATCCAGAGATGAAGGGGATTATTTTCTTGAGAAGGGGGGTTACAAAGAGAAGGGCGAAGTAGCCGTAAACCACGGTAGGGATCCCTGCCAGGATCTCAAGGGAGGGCTTGAGGATCCGACGAACCCTTTCGGGGGCATATTCGCTCATGTAGATGGCGGCCATCAGCCCCAGCGGGAGCGATACCATCATAGCTATGACGGTGGTGAGAAAAGTCCCGCTAATTAGCACTATTATCCCGAAATGCTTCCGAGCAAAGAGAGGGGTCCACTGGGTTTCCGTCAGGAAGCGGGTTATGGGCACTTCTTGAAAGAAGGCGAAGCTTTCAAACACGAGGACGGCGATTACTCCAAGAGTGGTGAAGATGGAAAAAGAGGCACAGAAGGCAAAGATTCCTTCAAGGAATTTTTCTCTGAGCCTCAATTTTTACCTCCCGAGCCTTTCCAGGGTCTTCTCCAAAAGCTTTTGCCATTCATTTCTTTTTCCCATGGGCAACCAGAGAGCTTTGCGGCCAATTCTTACCGGTGGGAAGAAGCGGCCAGGCCCACGGGAGACCAGGTCTCCAAGGCGCCTGCGCATCTCAGCCTCGTTGATGGTTCCATTAAGCCTGATGGCTATCTGGCCCTCTTCCACCCCTATGGACCTGACGCCAGCTTTGAGGGCGAGGACTTTTACCCTGAGCTGATATAAGAGGTAACGGACAGCCACCGGCAGCGGGCCGAAACGATCCTCCAACTCAGCTCTCATTTCTTCAATCTGCTCTAAAGTTTGAAGCTGAGCCATCCTCCTGTAAAGCTGAAGCCTGAGGAAAGGGTCCGGGACATAATCCTCGGGTATGTAGGAGGGCAGAGGCAGGTCAATGTTAACATCGGGGAGGGCTAAAAGGGAGGATTTTGCGGCTTCTTCTCCCTCCCTCAGCTCTTGGACAGCCCTGGCCAGAAGGCGGCAGTAAAGGTCAAAGCCTATAGCAGCGATGTGACCATGCTGACGGGGACCAAGGATCTCGCCTGCCCCTCTTATCTCCAGGTCCTTGAGGGCGATGCGTAAGCCGGCTCCCAGTTCGCCCGCTTCCATTATCGCCTCTAGGCGTTGCCGGGCGCTCTCTGAGAGAGGAGCCTCAGGATCATAGAGAAAGTAGGCATACGCCCTTACCGAACCTCTACCCACTCTTCCCCTGAGCTGGTAAAGTTGCGCAAGTCCGAAAGTGTCGGCTTTGTTCACGACGATGGTGTTGGCGTTGGGAATGTCCAGACCGCTTTCTATTATAGAAGTGCAAACCAGGATGTCAATTTTACCGGAGGCAAAATCCAGCATCACTCTGGCCAGCTTTTCCTCAGGAAGCTGACCATGAGCTATCTCTATCCGGGCATGGGGCACAAGTTTTTCACCTTTGCGGCTACTTCTTTTATATCCTGCACCCGGTTGTGGACGAAGAAAACCTGCCCTCCGCGGTTCAATTCCCGAAGGATTGCCTGCCGCACCATGGTTTCATCGTATGGGCCTACATAGACTTTCACCGGAAGCCTCTCTTCCGGGGGGGTTTCTATGGTGCTCATATCCCTCAGCCCTGATAGGGACATGTAAAGGGTGCGAGGTATGGGGGTAGCCGTGAGGGTAAGGACGTCCACCTGGGTTCTGAGCTTTTTGAAGTGCTCTTTGTGGACCACTCCAAAGCGCTGTTCTTCGTCTATAATGACCAGGCCCAGGTCCTTAAAGACCACGTCTTTCTGGAGCAGCCTGTGGGTTCCAATTATTATGTCAATGGCCCCCTGCTTGAGCTTTTCCAGGATTTCTTTCTGTTCTGAAGGGGAACGGAGGCGCGAGAGCATTTCTACCACAACGGGGAAAGGTTTCAGCCGCTCCTTGAAAGTTTCATAGTGCTGCTGGGCAAGGACGGTAGTGGGAACCAGAACCGCCACCTGCTTTCCATCCATGACGGCTTTGAAGGCAGCTCTCAGGGCTACTTCGGTCTTGCCGTAGCCTGCATCACCGCATATTAGCCTGTCCATGGGGCGAGGTTGTTCCATATCGCGCTTGACTTCTTCCACGGCCTTTAGCTGGTCGGGAGTTTCCTCATATGGGAAAGAGGCTTCCAGTTCAGCCTGCCAGGGGCTATCGGGGGAGAAGGCATGGCCAGTGACAACTTCTCTGGCGGTATAGAGCTGAAGGAGTTCATGGGCGATCTCGCTTATAGCCCTTCGGGCCCTCTCTTTGGCGTATTCCCAATCAGCCGTGCCGAGGCGGTGCAGTGCCGGGGGCTCATCGCTTATGCTCACATAACGGCTGAGCTTGTCGGCTTGGTGGACTGGGACGTAGAGCCTGTCGCCGGCAGCGTACTCTATTTCCAGGTATTCTCTTTCCACTCCGTGGAGGGTAAGGTGCGTCAACCCCCGGAAAATGCCTATTCCGTGGTCAATGTGCACAACATAATCCCCAGGCTTTATATCCCCAAAGAAAGTTTCAGGGGCAGGCCGGTGAACTTTGATGGGACGCCTCGGGGCCGGTCTCGTCCATCCGAAAATTTCTGCATCCGTCAGAAGGACAGTGTGAGTTCCATCGGACTGGAGTATCCATCCTTCCGAGAGGATTCCCCTCACCAGGGTGATGGTTGAAGGCATGGGTGGGGTTTCCACTCCAGTGGCAGGCTCAGCCATTTTCCCTTTATTGGCCAGGATTTCAGCCAGCCGGTGGGCCTGACGCGTCACTATAACCACCCGGCTTCCGGCCCTTTCCATAGCTATGCTTTCGTCCAGAAGTCTCTCCAGTTGTCCAGCGTAAAGGGGAGCGTAGAGGAAGGCTCTGGCGATGGGGGTTTCTTCCTCGCTTCGGGTGATGATAAGGTTGGCCCGCCTTATCACTTTCTCCTTTAATTTTTCACCGGGAAAATACGGGGAGGGCAATCCCTGAGGTATCTCGCCAGCCCTTATCAGTTCCTTTTCCACCTCGCTTGCCTGAAAGACAAGGCTGTGGATGGCCGCTTCCAGCTCGGGAAGTTCTTCCGTTATGAGCAGGGCCTCCTGAGGCAGGAAATCAAAGAAGGAACCAGGTTCCGGATAAAGGAAGGGGATGTAGAACTCTATACCCCGGAAGGATTTCCCATGGCGGAGGTTTTCCATATCTTCCCGGAAGCGGTTCTGGGCCAAGGGGTGGCAGGAAGAAAAGTTTAGGGAGGAGAAAGCCTCTGCCGCTTGTGGGCCGAAGCCAGGCAATGCCTCGGAAGCGGGGGTAAGGGCGAAGCTTTCCACCTGGCCCGAAGACCGCTGAGTTCCAGGGTCAAAGAGGCGTATGGTTTCGATTTCATCCCCGAAGTATTCTATTCGGACCGGGAGCTGCGAAGGCGGTGGGTAAATATCCAGGATTCCACCCCTGTAGCCGAAAGTGCCGGGTTCATCCACAACCGTTTCGTGGCGGTAGCCAAGCTCTTCTAGGAGCCGCAGAAGTTTCTGAAGGGGGTATACCTGTCCCACTCTTAAAGGGCGCGTTCTTGCGAGGAACTCCTTAAGGGGGATGGTCTTGTAAAGTAGGGAACGGATTGAAGCTATGATCAGAGGGGGGTTGAAGGGCAAGGAATTCCGGTATGGGGTGAGGTGAAGGGCGAGCCTGAAGAGAACCTCAACCCTTTGAGCAATGGTTTCCTTTCCCCAGGGTTCTCGCTCATAGGGGAGTGCATCGGGCTCTTTAAACAGAAGGATTTCTTCCGGGGATTCTGCCCAGCTGCGGAGTTCTCCATAGTAGCGACGGGCCTTTTCCACCGAGGAAACCACCAGGACTATGGGGCGTTTGAGGTCTTTAAGAAGGGCCGCCAATACAAAAGGCCTGGCTGGTTCTGCCAGGTCTAAGGGGAAAGGTTTCCCTCTTTCCTCCCCAAGCTTTTCCACCAGCCATCTGTAAGCATGATGTTCCCGGAGGATGGGGAGAAGCCCTTTGAGGGTTAAAGCTTCCATAGCAAAGCCTTACGCTCACCGCTCCTGGGATTTCCTAACTATAAGCCTTATACCATCTCTTTTCACTACTTCTATGCTTTCGCCCTTCAATATAGGAGGCTCCATTGCCTCAGCTGTCCATTCCTCGCTCTTTACCAGCACGGTCCCCATAGGGTTAAGGTCGGAAGTAGCCCACCCCTTTGCCCCTATAACTGTATCAAGGCCGGTGAGGGCTTTCCTGCGTTGTGCTCTCCACACGGCGGAAAGGGCGAAAAGGAAAAAGGCCAAAAAGCCAGTAGTCATCAGAGCTATGAGCCACCAGGATACCCTGACAGAAGGCATCGCCGGGGAAACCGTGGGCCATGGGCTGAAAAGCATGAGGGAACCCAGGACAAAGGCGATTGCTCCGCCAATACTTAAGGCAAATCCCGTCACTTTAAGGTCCACAAGGAAAAGGATTATGGCCAGGATTATGAGGGCGATTCCTCCCCAGTTAACCGGAAGGCTCCCCAGGGCGACAAAGGCCAGTATGAGACAGATTATCCCTGTAATCCCGGGGATGAAAGTTCCGGGGTTGTAGAATTCAGCCATCAGAGCCAGAATCCCCAGGGATAAAAGGATGTAAGCCACGTCCGGATTGACAAGGGAGTGGAGTAAATCGTCGGTCCAGCTCATCCTCACTCTTTCTATAGGAGCTCCTGCAGTAGCGATGGAAACTTCCCTATCTTTAACCTTTACCTTTCTCCCGTCTATGAGGCGGAGGAGCTCTGGCAGGTCTGCGGCGATTAAATCAACCACCTTTTTCTCCAGGGCCTCCTGTGCCGTTAAGGAGGCGCTTTCTCTGACGGCTTGTTCAGCCCATTCGGCGTTGCGGCCTCTTTCCTGAGCTATAGCCCTTATGTAGGCGGCAGCATCCTGAGTTATTTTGGTTTCCAGAGTTCCTGTCAAAGGCTCCATTAAACCTACTGGATGGGCTGCCCCTATATTGGTTCCCGGCGCCATTGCTGCTACGTGGGCAGCCATAGTTATGAAGAGCCCGGCCGAAGCCGCTCTGGCTCCCGGTGGAGAAACGTAAACCACCACCGGTACTTCTGAGTTCATTATGGTTTGCACGATTTCCCTCATGGCGGTATCGGTGCCGCCAGGGGTATCCAGTTCTATGATAAGGCAATTAGCTCCTTCTCTTGTGGCTGCCTCCACCGCCTGCCGAACGTAACGGGCCACAAAGGGGTCAATTATCCCCTTTACATTAGCTACGTAAACCTTCTGGCCTGCCGCTTCAACTGGTACCAGGCTCAGAAGGGCCAGTATCAGGGCCAGAATAAGAAGCCTTGCTTTCATCGGATTCTTTATCCTCCCGTTTATCAGCAAAAACAATCTTAAAGACCTCATCCACGTGCTCTACCAGGACGAAGTTCATCTCTTCCCGGATGTCCTTGGGGATTTCGGCCAGGTCGGGCTCATTGCGCTTGGGCAGAATTACCGTCCGTATCCCTGCCCTGTGGGCTGCCAGGACCTTTTCCTTGATCCCTCCCACTGGTAGTACCTGCCCCCTCAGGGTTATTTCTCCGGTCATGGCAACATCAGGACGGACCGGACGGTTGGTGAGGAGAGACACCAGGGCCACGGCCATGGTAATTCCCGCCGATGGGCCATCCTTGGGGATAGCTCCGGCAGGAACATGGAGGTGGATGTCATGCTTCTCAAAGAAATCATCTTCAAGGCCAAACTCTTTGGCTTTGGAGCGAACATAACTTAAGGCGGCCTGGGCCGATTCTTTCATGACTTCTCCAAGCTGGCCTGTCAATATAAAGCCTTTCCTTCCGGGCATCTTGGTAGCTTCTACAAAGAGGATATCGCCTCCGGTAGGGGTCCAGGCCACACCTGTGGCTACGCCCGGGATTTCGGTCCTTTCCATCACATCTGAGTAATACCTGGGCTTGCCCAGGTAATCCACCAGGTCTTTAACATCCACGTGGAAAGGCCCCTGTTCACCGGAGGCCACTCTGGTGGCAATCTTACGGCATATGGCTCCGATTTCCCTCTCCAGGTTTCGGACCCCGGCCTCACGGGTGTATTCCCTGATTATCTTGCGGATAGCTTCATCGGAAATTGTTACCTCATCCTGGCGAAGGCTGTTCTCCCGCAATTGCCTTGGCAGGAGGTATTTCTTGGCGATGTGGAGTTTTTCTTCTTCAGTGTAACCGGAGAGCTGGATTACCTCCATTCTATCCAGGAGGGCCGGGGGTATAGTGTCCAAGACGTTAGCAGTGGTGATGAACATAACCTGCGAAAGGTCAAAGGGCACATCCAGGTAATGGTCCCTGAACTCCCTGTTCTGTTCTGGATCCAGGACTTCCAGGAGGGCTGCGGCGGGGTCGCCCCGGAAATCAAGCCCGATTTTGTCCACCTCATCCAGCATGAAGACGGGGTTCTTGGTTCCGACCCTCCGGATGGCCTGGATTATTCGGCCGGGCAGGGCGCCAACGTAAGTCCGGCGGTGGCCCCTTATTTCGGCTTCATCCCGCACTCCTCCCAAGCTTATGCGGATGAACTTGCGACCCAGAGCCCTGGCTATGGACTGACCAAGGGAGGTTTTGCCCGTTCCTGGAGGACCTACAAAGCACAGGATTACACCTTCTCTCTCCCGGCGGATGTAGTCAGTAAGCTGGGCCTCTTCTCTTGCCCTCTCCTCTTTCCTGTCCTGTTTTAGCTTGCGGACAGCAAGATATTCAAGGATTCGCTCCTTCACCTTTTCAAGGTTATAGTGGTCTTCGTCCAAAATGCGCCTTGCCCGTTCTATGTCCAGGTTATCCTCGGTGGCCACATTCCAGGGCAGGCTCGTAAGCCAGTCCAGGTAAGTCCTGATGACGGAATATTCGGCAGCAGCGGGAGGCATTTTGCGCAAGCGTTCCAGCTCCCTCCTGGCTTCCTTTTCTGCCTCTTCTGGCATACCGGCCTTGGCTATTTTCTCCTCCAGCTCCCTTATCTCAAGGGCTTGCTCATCTTCCTCGCCCAGTTCCTTCTTTATGGCTTTGAGCTGTTCCCTGAGGAAGAATTCCCGCTGAAGCCTTTCCATCTCGGCCTGAGCCTGGCTCTGAATCTTGCGGCCCAGCTCCAGGACTTCCAGCTCCCTGGTGAGGATAGTATTGAGCTTGTGGAGTTTATCCCGCACGTGGTCCAATTCCAGAAGCTCCTGAGCTTCTTTAACGTCCATCCTCACTGTAGTAGCTATGAGGTAGGCCAACTGCCTTGGGTCATCCACGTTCAGGACCGCCGCCATTAGCTCTTCGGGGAGGTGTGGAGCAAGGGATACCAGGCGCCGGAAGAGATCCACACAGTTGCGCATCAGGGCTTCCACTTCTATGGTCTTTTCCACAATCTCGGGTGCTGGCCTCACCCTGGCCCTGAGGTATGGGACCTCCTGAGTGAACCTTTCAATCCGGAACCTCTCCACCCCCTGAACGATGAGGCGCAGAGTGCCATCGGGAGCTTTGAACAACCGGTGGATTATAGCCGCAGTGCCGGTCCAGAAAATGTCGTTGGGGCCTGGTTCCGGAATTTCGGCATCCTTGGCGGCCACAAGTCCTATCAACTTATTGCCTACCACTGCATCATCCACGAGTCTTATAGATCTTGGCTGACCAACGCTCAAAGGAAACACCGTGAGAGGATAGGCCACCACCTTCCGCAAGGGAAGGATTGAAAGCTCCTCGGGAATTTCAACCCCGCTTTGAACCTCAACTTTCTGTTCCGGAACTTCTTCCTTCTTGAAGAAAAAGGCCATATTTTCACCTCCTCATTTTGAAGGCAAAAGGTCTATGGTTTCATGAGGCTTGAGTTTAATGGCTTTTGCCTTTGGGATTAAAACCTTAAGGAAGCCGTCTTCGTAAACGGCTTCAATTTTGTCTTCCTCAACAGGGCCCGGGATGTAAACCTGGGTCTCAAAGCGACCGTAAAGGATTTCCATCTGCTGGTAAGTAAGCTTTTCAGCTGGATCCACCCGAACCCCGGAAATGGTTAGGGTGCGGGAAGAGAAAGAAATCTCAAAATCTTCGGGTTTCATCCCGGCCACTTCCACCTTCACCACAACGTGGGAATCGGTCTCATACACATCAGTAGGTGGCTTCCAGACCCTTCGGGCGCGGGGTAAAGGGGTTATTGCCCCTTCAAAAAATTCCACCCGCCACCCGTAAATGCCATCCATCCAGTCTTTATCCTTTGCCATCTTAATTCCCCCATCTATGGTTTCCATTTTGATTTTACCATACAAGCTATCAAGTTACAAGCATTTTGAAGCCGTCCGAACTCCTGCTCGGGAGATCTTCCACTTCCGTAAGCTCAGAGCCAACATGGTTCCAGGACTCTTTCGCGAGCGGGTCGCAAACCGCATTTTGCTCGTGCAGGCCTTAAACTCTTACGCAGATGAATCCTGCTGAGGGGCGGAGGCTATGGATGTTAGCGGGGATTGAGGCTCAGCTCAACGCACTTTACATATCGAGGGGCTCGCTGCTTTCCCCAGGGAATATCTTTAAAAGCCTTGCTGCATTTTCCCCCAGGATCCGTTCAAGACCTCGCTGGGATAGGCCTGAATTTTTCACCTGTTCTACAAATGGGCCTGGTCTTACCAGGGGAAAATCAGTGCCAAAGAGGATTTTGTAGCGCAGAAGTTCCCCTACTATGGGGAATATCTGGATGTCATAGAGGAAAGGCGTGGCAGCGGTATCGTAGTAAACGCGGCTCAACCTTTCCCTCACTTTGGGCATGAGTTCATAGAAGGGAAGACCACCACCCCAGTGGCTGCAGACGAGGGTCAGCTCCGGGTGGTGCTGGATAAAGTTATAGACGATCCCAGGGCTTATGGTGCCCTTGCCCCGGTAGTTGTGGCCCACAGGCTCGCTGGTGTGGACCATCAAGGGAACATCGTAGGCCACGGCCGCCGCTACTATGGGCGTCATTATATCCTCATCATCCAGAGCATAGCCCTGACCATTGGGCATAAGCTCTCCTATTCCTCTCATCCCGCCCTCTATGCAACGCTCTATCTCGCGCACCGCTTCATTCCCAGCCCTCGGCTGGACAGCAACAAAGCCATAGATCCGGCCTGGATAACGCTTCATAACATCCAGAACATAGTCATTGCAACAGCGGCACAAACCCATATCGGACCAGGCAAAGGAAAAAGCCACCGCTGCATCTATCCCATCCTCATCCATCACTTGGATAAGTTCTTCCGCTGTAATCATCCTGGCCCTTGGGCTGGAATAAAGCACCTCAAACCACCGATCTCTCCGGAAGAACTTTTCCCGGTTTTTAATCACCTCAGGAGGGAAAATATGGACGTGGAAGTCAATTATCCTCACGGCAACCTCCTCACAGAGGTGGCCTCCTCAAATGCCAGGAATTAGCCTGCTCATAAGCGTAAGCAACTTTCAGGATTATCTCCTCGCCGAAGGCGGGCCCCATTATCTGGAAGCCGACGGGCAAACCCCCGGAGAAGCCGCAGGGAATGGATATAGCGCATATCCCCGCCAGGTTAACAGGGATAGTGAAAACGTCGGAAAGATACATTTTGAGGGGATCCTCCACCTTTTCCCCGAGCTTGAAAGCCACCGTAGGGGAGGTTGGAGCTACGATCACATCAACTTTCTCAAAGGCTTCGTCAAAATCCTTTTTGATAAGGGTGCGGACTTTCTGGGCCTTGAGGTAATAAGCATCGTAGTATCCGGCCGAAAGGGCATAGGTTCCCAGCATTATACGCCTTTTGACTTCCGGCCCGAAGCCGTTGCCCCTGGTTAAGCGATATTCATCCCAAAGATCAGAAGCGGGCAAATGAAGCCCGTATTTAACCCCATCGTAACGGGCCAGGTTGGCCGACGCTTCCGCCGGAGCAATGAGGTAGTAAGCGGGAAGGGCATATTCAGTATGAGGCAAACTTATTTCCACCACTTCTGCCCCGAGCTCTTCCAGGCATTCTATGGCTTCGCGTATAGCTCTTTCAACTCCCTCCTCCATCCCTTCAATGAAATATTCCTTCGGCACCCCCACTCTGACCCCCTTTATTTCGGGGATGAGGGCTTTAAAGTAATCAGGGACGGGAATATCAACAGAAGTTGAATCCTTCGGATCGTGGCCAGCTATGATGGAAAGCATCAGGGCTGCATCCGTAACGTCCTTAACTATAGGGCCGATCTGGTCCAGAGAGGAAGCATAGGCTATAAGGCCGAAACGGCTGACCCGTCCATAGGATGGCTTAAGGCCTGTCACTCCACAGAAAGCAGCGGGCTGGCGAACACTCCCTCCAGTATCGGTGCCCAAGGAGCCAAAGCATTCCCCTGCCGCTACTGCAGCAGCGCTCCCTCCACTTGACCCCCCAGGAACCCTCTCCAGATCCCATGGATTGCGGGTGGGGAAAAAGCCTGAGTTTTCCGTTGAAGAGCCCATTGCAAACTCGTCCAAGTTTGTCTTACCCACTATGACTGCTCCCGCCTCCTTCAGCCTGACTACAACTGTGGCATCGTAAGGGGGAACGAAATTTTCCAGGATGCGTGAGCCACAGGTGGTACGAATCCCTTCAGTGCATATTATGTCCTTTATGGAAATGGGAACCCCAAGGAGAGGGCTGAAATCTTCCCCAGCCCGACGGTAACGCTGGATTTTCTCATCGGCGAGGCGAGCCTGCTCCAGAGCCTGTTCCGGAGTTAAAGTTATGTAAGCTTTGACGAGGTTTTCCACCCCCTCAATCCGCCGGAGGACTGCCTCCGTGAGCTCAAAGGAAGTTACCTGTCCTTCTTTAAGGAGTTTGTGCGCCTGATGGATGGTCAAATGATGGAGGTCCATCGCTGGGCCCTTTATTCCAAGACTGCCCTGACTTTTACATAGCCCTCAGCCTTTTGAGGGGCATTAGCCAGGATTTTATCCCTTTCAAAAGAATGGCCTGGAATATCCTCGCGCATCACATTGCGTAGAGGGAGAACCGTAGCCGTGGGCGGTATAGCTGAAGTATCCACTTCCTGAAGCCTGGCAAAGTATTCCAGGATAGCCGAAAGCTGCCGCTGCATTCTTTCTTTTTCTTCTTCAGTTAGATAAAGTTTTGCTAATTCGGCTATGTGCTCCACTTCTTCCTTGGTTATGGCCATACATTATCCCCCCAGCATACCCTTTATGATGATATCAACTGCCTCTTCTTCCGAAAGGCCGCGGGCCATCAGAGTCTCAAGCCCCTTTTTATCTACAGTTCCTATAGCTGCCTCATGGGTTACGTGAGCGGTAGGATCTCTCACCAAAACAATCGGAATAGCGTTGGCGATGGCTTCATCTCGCACGATCTCTATGCAATCCAGGTGCCCACGGGTGAAGGGGGCATTGCCCTCGGTGATGCCGTGAACTTCGCTTCTGGCCTTTCCCCTTACCGCTATGCGGGCTTTCGTTAACCCCCTGGCTCTTTCCCCGTTAAGGCGTATGGTCTCTTTTATAATGATTGAATCTTCCCCATAACCGTAAGCTTTAGCCACCAGCTCTGCCACACCCTTTGGTCCCACATCCACTACATAGTTTAGCTCCAACTTGCCCACCCGCCCGGAGGTCAGGACAAATTCTGAAAAATAGCGGCCTTCTTCTTCCACGATAACCTTTGCTTGCGGCAGGACTACTGTCCCACCATGTTCGCCGTGGTAATGGCTCTCGCGATAATGCATCAATGCACCCTTGCTCACGCGGACTTCAGCATCCATAACGTGTCTGACATTCACAGCATTGGGAAAAGTGCAATGGGTGACGAAAGCTACCCACGCTCCTTCTCCTATTTCAAACTGGGAGTAAATCTCTTGCTCACCCTCCTTAGGCAAGAGTCCGAAACAAAGGTGCACCGGATATTCCAGACGAACCCCCGGCTCCACTTTTACCCTGGCCCTTACGCCCGAAGGAAGCTCTTCAGACTCCAGGCGGATTCCAGGGATTTCGTTGACCAGAAGGACTTTATTGCCACTTACCACAAGGCTGGCAATGCGAGGGGACCTGAAGACCTCCGGTTTACCCCCCGCCTTCTCATAAGCTTTCACTATGGCCTCAAAATCTGTAGATATCCTATAAGTAACGCTCATAGTCCCTGGAAGTCTCCACAGGTTCTACCAGTTCACAGGGCAGGCAGCGGCGAGCGTAGTGCTCCCGCACAACCTTTGGATCGCCAGTGCGGATTATTTCCCCACCGCATATAAGGGAAGCAACATCGGCTACGGGAACCATTTCATCCCTGTGAGTTATGAGGATGACCGTGATGCCCTCGCGAGCCATCCGGCGTATCAGGCGAGCAATGTCATCAAGGGAAAGAACGTCAATGCCCGAGTCAGGCTCGTCCAGAATAACCAGTTTCGGGTGCATGGCGTATACAGCGGCCAGCTCAACGCGCTTACGCTCCCCTCCCGAAAGGCTTTCATCCACAAATCGGTCCATGTATTCGGCGGGAGGAAGAGCTACCGCTTTCAGTGCCTCTTCAATGCGTGGGAGGGATGGTTCTCTCATCCCCAGCGCTATGTAATCTTTAACCTTTAAACCCTCAAAACGAGCTGGCTCCTGCCAGGCCAGGGTTATGCCGAGTCTCGCCCTCTCGGTGATGGAAAAGCCCGTAATGTCCTGCCCCTTAAAGAGAATTCTCCCCCGCGAGGGGTTGTATCCTCCGGAGCCGATAAGGGTGTAAGCTAAGGTCGATTTGCCAGAACCATTGCGACCCAAAAGGCAATGGATTGTGCCTTCTTCCACCACCAGATTAACCCCCCGCAGTATTTCCTTTCCTTCCCTTTCCAGCCACAACTCTTCAACTCTCAGGATTTCCCCCATAGTCCACACCTCTCTTTTAACTATAACCTATAACGGGTGCATAGTCAAATAAACTATGAGGCCGTTTGTATCAAAACTTCCCAGCTAAACCTACGGGCTCACTCATGAGCTCATCGTTGGACATGGCAACGCCATGCCTCTGGAATTTCCCAGAGAACCGAGCTTTCGTGGGCCGGGGTTTGGCCTGGATGTGTTCGCCGCCGGTTAAATTGCGACGGAAACGCTGGAATCTTCCAGAATTTCCAGCAGACCTTTCTCCCACCGGACAAGCTCTTCAAGGTAGCGCTCCCGAGGTCGCGGAATATCTATCGTAAAAGTGGCCTTAACTGTGCCAGGCCTCGGGGTTAAGACTACGATGCGGTCGGCAAGGGTGAGAGCCTCACGGATGCTGTGGGTCACGAAAAGGACGGTTTTGCCGTACTCCATCCATATGCGCTCTAACTCTCTCTGGAGCTGTCTCCTCGTTATCGCATCAACGGAAGCGAAAGGCTCATCCATCAACAGCAGCTCGGGGTCCACGGCGAGAGCACGTGCAAGAGCCACCCGCTGCTGCATTCCCCCTGAAAGTTCGTGAGGGTAAAAATTTTCAAATCCCGCAAGCCCAACCTTCTGGATGAGGCCACAGGAGATGCGCTTCCGCTCCTCCGGAGGAATGCCCGCCATCCTTAATCCGAATTCCACGTTCCCTTTAACCGTTAACCAGGGGAACAGCGTATACTCCTGGAAAATGATGACACGCTCTTTGCTCCACCCTTCAACTCTGCGTCCTTTGAAAAGCACTTCACCTTCAGAGGGTCTCTCCAAGCCTGCCACTATCTGCAGCAGGGTGGTTTTCCCGCATCCTGAAGGGCCGATTATGGCTATGAATTCCCCTTTTTCTACCTCAAAACTTACCCCTCTGAGAGCCTGAATCTCTCCATTGCTCGTTTTAAAGGCCTTACAGACCCCGTGCAGTTTCAAAAAACTCATAGGCTTCAAGCCCTTTTCTCCATTTCAATATCCTGCGTTCCAGAAGCCTCAGGAGGACGTCAAGGCCCAGTCCCAGAGTGCCCACAATCATCATTCCAAGCAGGATATCCTCAGTCCGAAAAAGATTGCGAGCCTCAATCATCATAAAGCCTATGCCGCCCCTCACGGCTACCATTTCGGCTGCGATTACGCACATCCAGGCCAGGCCCAAACCGATACGCATTTGCGCCAGGATAGCCGGTGCCAGGTAAGGCAGGACAATGTGAAAAATGGCTTGAGAAGGTGTGGCTCCCAGGGTAAGGCCGGCTTTAATCAGGCGTTTATCCACAGCTTTAGTTGCGGACAGAGTTCCAACGAGCATGGCGAAAACCGTGCCGATAAAGATTATGAAAACGGCGGGAGCATTGCCGATGCCAAACCAGAGGATAGCCAGGGGTATCCAGGCAGGCGGGGCCAGAGGCCTCAGAAGGTGAATGAGCATGTCAAAATACTCTTCTAAAGAAGGCATGAGACCGAGTAAAATGCCAGCAGGAATAGCGACAGTAAAGGCAATGGAGAACCCAAGCAGCACCCTCCAAACGCTTTCCCACACATAAGCAAAGATAAAGCCTTTGACGAACAACTCCTTACCCCTCAACAGGACCTGGCTAACCGGTGGGAGCAATATGGGGTCTATGATTTTAAATCTGGGCAAAATCTCCCAGAGGGCCAGGAGCACAACCGGGGCGAGCAGACGCCTGCAAATCTTGGCTGACATGCTACCTTCCTTTCAACGCCTTCTGGAGAAACTCCAGCGTTAGGAGTTTATCTTCCGGTGGAACTGTTTCAATAAATCCGTAGCGATGCATAAGCTCGGCCATGAGCTTTATCTCGTCGGGCTCAAACTCGCAACTAATAAGCATCTTATCGGGGGAAAGAGACTCTTCAACCAGATCCGGGTCAAAAGCTTTCAGATACTCTACTATCGTCTCCGCTGTTTCCCGAGGGTGCTCGTTGGCATAACGGACGGCTCTTACGTGCGCTCTGAGGATCTTTTCCAGAACCCCGGGATACCTTTCGGCGAAGTCATTGCGGGCGATAACCACACAGCATGGGTGGTTTTCCCAGTAAGCAGTATAGTAGAACAGAATTTTCCCCCAGCCATCGCGCACTGCCTGTGTCATAAACGGTTCGGTATTTGAAGAAGCATCAACCTGCCCCGTTTTGAGGGCGCTTATCATATCCCCCAGCTTACTGAAATACACCAGGGTTACGTCTTTGTGCGGATCAAGCCCCGCTTCCTCCAGTGCCATGAGCAGGAGAACATCAAGTATAGAAGCCCTTATAGTAGCGATCTTTTTCCCTTTAAGGTCTTGGATGGATTCTATTCCACTATCTGCCCTGACGAGAAGCCCATCGCTACCTCGCCCGGTCATTGCTACGATGCGCACAGGGACTCCCTCCGCTATGGCAGCTATAGCTACTGTCACGGGCACCGCGCCCATCTGAAATTCCCCACGCTTAAGAGCTTCGATGATTTCAGTATTGGAAGGCACCAGCTTAACCTCAACATCAACGCCTTCGTCCCTGTAGAAGCCCAGCTTATCGGCAAGGTAAAATGGGGAGTGATCGTTAGCGGTGCGAACACCAATAACCACTTTTGAAAGGGGTTTGGGGGAGCACGAACTGGGAAAGAAAACCATCAAAGCAACCAGCAGGGCGGGCACGATTCTCCGCATCTCCAACCTCCTTCGGGGAGTTTAACTTATATTATCCGTTAACCTGAAAGCTTGTCAAATGTTTACCCAGCTGGCTAACCCCGAAAATTGAAGAGCGGGAAAGGGGGAACAAGGGGTGTAACATCCTTTCCTCCCCCATCTCACCCGCCCGCTGGCTTCAAAACGATGGCGAAATTTTCTCTCACGAGCGGGGAGAGAAGAGGGCCTTGGGGAATGTCCTTTGTGAACTGCTATACCGCTCCTTTTGCGGCTCAGGCTGCGGCAAAACGCTCGTAGATATAGTTCACGGCATCGCCAACGGTGATAATCTTCTGGGCCTCCTCATCAGAAATAGTGCCACCGAAAGCTTCCTCAAAAGCCATCACGAGCTCTACCAAATCCAGAGAATCCGCTTCTAAATCTTCTCTGAACCGAGCCTCCAGCGTCACTTTCTCTTCGGGGACCCCCAAAACTTCCACGATTATTTTCTTTACCTTCTGGAAAATCTCCTCCTTGGTCATTTTTCCTCCCTCTTGTGGATGGTGGGATTCGTTCAAAGAAAATTAACCCTTAATTCGGAAAAAGGTTGCATTTCGGTGAAACCACCTGAGGGCTTTAAGGGTTTAAATTTAGAGAAACCTGAGAAGTGAGGAGTGGAGATGGAAGAGCTTCTGGACCGTTATACTGCGAGGATTCTGGCTGGCGACGAGAAAGGAGCAGATGAAATGCTGCGCCTTTTGCCCGCTGAGTTTGAAGAACTCAAAGAAATTATGGGTCTTGTGAAAGAGCTGAATTTGATTTACAGGCCCCTTAGGCCTTCCCTCAGTTTTCAAAATAAACTCTTCAGCCTCATCAGGGCTAAGTTTAAGCCTTCGCCTTTAAAGGTCTTCGCCCAATGGGCTTGCGAGCACAAAAGGGCTCTGGCTATTGGCACCGCTCTTGCCGGCTCGGCCTGTTCTCTGGTAGGACTAATTGTCTATTACGTCAAAGTTAAGAAGGCGGCGGCTTAACTTCTGCCCATCTGGTGTAAAGCTTGTGCTCAATCCCTAAAACATCCAACACTTTTCCCACAATAAAATTGGTTATATCATCCACTGAGCGAGGCTTATGGTAATAGGCCACCATGGCGGGGAGAATTATACCCCCAGCTTGTTTTACCTTTCGCATGTTATCAATATCCATGAGTGAAAGGGGCGTTTCCCTTGGGACCAGGATAAGAGGCTTTCCCAATCTGAGAGCGTTCTCGGCTGCTCTTGTAATGAGATTGCTGGCATAGCCGTGAGCTATAGCTGCGAGGGTTTTCATGGAGCAGGGTATTACCACCATCGCATCTATGAGGAAAGAAGAGCTGGCCAGGGGGGAGGAAAAATCATCCTCTTCGTAGGAATACGAGCAAGGGAGATAGACATTTTCCCCTAATTCCAGTCTTATAACCTCTCTGGCGATTTTGGAAACTATAAGGTGGACCTCATGGTCTGAGAGATTTTCGAGCAATCTCAGAGCCAGTGGAGCTCCTGAAGCCCCGGTTACACCTACCACGATCCGCAAGGTTTCCTCCCAATTAAAAGGCGGGGATGGATGGGAGTCGAACCCACCGTGGCCGCCTTTATGGCACCCACCTACGGTTTTGAAGACCGCGGGGCCCACCGGGGCCCAACCACCCCCGCTTGATTGAAATTATACCCCACCTCTCCAATTGAAGCAAGTGCAAAATCCATTAGAGCCTGCTACTGTGTTATTGTAAGCGAAGCAATCTCCTGCCTGCACAGCGACCGGAGCCAGAACCCTTATCCCGAAAATCTGGGAGTATCTTCCCAAAACTTCCAAAAGGAAGCGATCAGCCACCCTTTGCAACCCGCCCACGAGTGGGACCCAAAACCGTGGCAAACCCTATGCCCACGAGGGCGGGGAAAAATCTTGGGGTGGAGGGGGGCGGAGCCCCTATCCCGGGGGTCTGGGGGTGTCCCCCAAAAATCTTAAACGTTAAACAGAGTAAAGAAGATCGAGGTAACGCTTCAGAAGCTCTCTTACCATCCCCCGGAAAGGCAGAGAAGCTGCCATACCGTATATAGGGGCGATTTGCCCTTTTTCTAAAGGCTTAGCCTTCACCTCTTCAACAGCCTCTTTCAAGTCTTCGAGAAACCGCTCAGCCACGCCAGGCAGAGTGTGGCGAAGGGTGATGGCTATATGTACAGCTGGGGGGTTCTGCAACCCGTTTAAGTTCCACCCTTTCTTCGCCATCTTCTCCATGACACGATAGATATCAAATCCATCCGAAGCAAAAGCTATTATCCACAAAGGGTCGCCCAGCACCTTTAGCCCCGGGATAGATTCAATACCCTCGCGAATCTTATGGGCTGTTTCCAGAATGCGCCTTGTAGCCTCTATGTAGCCTTTTTCCCCCATTTTGAGCATTACTGCCCAGCAAACAGCTATCAATGCTCCAGGGCGACTGCCAGCGATAGAAGGTGAAGCGTAAAGCCCACCGGGCCAGTCCGCAGCTACAAAGTACTGGTAGCGTCGCAGTTCCAGATTGCGATACAGAACCACGGAAGTGCCTTTGGCAGCATAACCATACTTATGAGTATCAGCAGAAATGGAAGTGACGCCGGGAAGGCGAAAATCAAAGGGTGTCACTTTGTAGCCTAACTTCTCAGCCCAGGGAAGGATAAATCCTCCGAGGCAAGCGTCGGTATGGAAACCTATCCCATGTTCAAGGGCAATGCGTGAGAGCTCCGGTATAGGGTCTATTACTCCATGGGGATAAGAAGGGGCGGAACCAACAATTACCACTGTGTTGCGGTTTACAGCCTTGCGAGCGGCTTCAACATCAGCCTGGAAGTTTTTATCTACAGGTATACGCACAATTTTGTAGCCAAAGTAATGGGCAGCTTTCTCAAAAGCGGGGTGAGCGGTCACCGGCAGGACCATTTCAGGCCTGGTGATACCTTTCTTATCGCGCGCCCAATCCCGATATGTTTTCATAGCCATGAGTATACTTTCCGTCCCGCCGGAAGTTACTGTTCCGCACACGCGAGCGGAAGGGTCCATCCTCTCAGCTTCCTCAGCTCCCAGCATTCTGGCCGTCATGGCCACAATTTCTGCCTCATACTTTATCGTGCTGGGCCAGAGATCAGCATGAAGGGGGTTGCTTTGAGAGTTGAGGGCATAGACCCGGCCTATGAAGTCTATGTGCTCTTCGGAGCCGTGGTAAACAGCCCCTGAAACATAGCCTTCTTTCCAGCGCCACTCCTCTCGGGCATTTAGCCTTTCCATAAGGCTGAAAATCTCCTCCGGACTCAGCCCCTCTTCAGGCAGGCGGGTGAAAGCCGGTACATCTCTGTAAGGTTTCAGGGAATCCTCCAGGCTCGCTAAAAGATGTTCGTATTCTCTTTCCACCCGCTTTCTCAGAGCCGGAATTCGTTCCGAAGCCTTTTCTAAAAGGCGAGCCAAGCTTCTGGGAAGTAATCCGAGAAATTTCAAGGGCTCCATAGTTTCCTCCTATTTCTCAAATTGGATTTAGGCGGTGGTAAAGGGGGCGGTTCCTGCGGTAAAATTCAATAAAAGTTTCAAAAATTTCGGAATAAATCCGCTGATTATCAGGATCAGGCTCAAAAGTTTTCACAACGGTTACATCTCTGGTACAGCTGGTCAGGTCAGACAGGCCAAGGGAGAGGCTTGCCAGGATTCCAAGGCCTCTCAGTCCGGCGGCTGCAGGATCTTTCACCTGGCGGATGGGGCGTCCGAGGACGTCGGAAAAAATCTGGCACCATATGGCTGAAGAAGCCCCTCCTCCTATGATGTTAATTTCCCCCAATCTCCTTCCAATAAATCCTTCCACACAGGAAAGGAGCCACCGCAGGTTAAAGGCAACTCCTTCCATCACTGCTCTCACCATTTCGGCCCGTGTAGTGTTAAGGGAGAGGTTGAAGAAGCATCCCCGGAGGGAAGGGTCTTCCACTGGTGTGCGTTCCCCATAGAGCCATGGGGCAAAAATAACTCCGCCGCTTCCCGGCGGGGCAGAACTTGCAAGGTCCTCAAGTTTCTTGTAGGGATTTTCCGGCCAGGAGGCATCCTGCCCAAAGAAAAGGTTGAGAAGGAAAGTCAAGCATGAGCCAGCGCATTCCTGTTCGTTAGCGATGAAGTATCTTCCGGGTAGAGCTGAAGGCAGGGAACCCATGTTGTGTAACAGGTCCGTTTTCTTAAAGGGTACATGACAGGAAAGCCATGAAGAAGTTCCGACGTAAATGTGGGGCTCGTAGTCCCGCAGGGCTCCTGAACCCAGTATGGAAGCATGATAGTCGGGGGTGGAGATGACCACCGGGATTCCCGGAGGGAGCCCCAGTTCTTCAGCGGGGCCAGGCAGAAGAGGCCCGAGGACATGGGTAGTTGGGTAAAGGTCAGGAAGCTTTTCTTCCTCAATGCCCGCCAAACGCATAAGTCGCTTGTCATACCGGACTTTCCAGATATTGCGGTTATCGGTTAGCCAGTGAAGGGCTATAGTGGCATAATCGGAAGCTATCTTTCCGGTTAATCTAAGGTTGAAGTAGTCCTTGAGCTCAAGGAACTTGTAAGCCGCTCTGTAGATTTCCGGCCGCTCGTTCTTCAGGAAAAGGATATGTCCGATGGGGTCCTTTCCTGCGTGAGTTGGAATGCCGCCAGTGAGTCTCACCCATATGAAGATTTTATCAAGGCCGTATCCCTGGAGGTTAACAAGGCCCCGGGTTATTTCTCTCACATATGGAGCCCCTCTGGTATCCATCCACATTATTGTATTCCCGATAGGTTTACCGTCTCTGTCCACAGGAACAGTGGTGGACCATGGAGAAGTTATAGCTATGGCGGCGATGCGCTCTGGGGGGAAGGGATATTCTTCCCACAAGCGGCGGATGGTGCTTGAAATCACGGCCCAGCATTCTTCAGGGTTCTGCTCAGCACCACCTTTCGGCAGGAAATAAAGTGGAGCCGACTTTTCGCTTTTAACCCAAGCTAGGACTTCACCGTAGGGGGTTACGAAACCGGCCTTGCAAGAGGTTGTTCCACTATCAACGGCAAGGATCAGATATCTGTCCTCCACCATCATGGTTTCCCTCCTGGCCCCTTTGCCAGCTCTGAACTAAAATTTACCTCCTGCTTTGGAGGCCTCGTCGTGGCGGTTTCAGGAAAACCTGCTATCTTCTGCGAAGTTCTATTCCTCTCGCCCTTCTCTAAGGGCTATTTAGATTTGGAAAATTTAAGAGGCCTTATGCCGTTGTAGACTTTCCCTGCGGTTAGGATGCGGAGAATACGGTAAGGGTCTCTGGTCCCTATTTTGTCCCCGTATTTTTCAGCCAACTCCGCTGCTGAAAGGGGTTCGTTGCGGTTGGTTAAAAATATCCGGAAAACAGCTGTAGTGATGGGTAATTCAGGGCTTATATAATCAGGTTTCTGGCTACAGCACGCTACAAGGGTTTCCCAGAGGCCGTTCAATTGCCTTACTTCCGCTGTCTCAGGATCTATCCAATCAATAAAGACGACTTTGTCAAAATCCCTAAAACGTTCCTTGCATTCCGGACACAACTCCTCGTAAAGGAAGTAGTTGAAATCTTTGCCTTCTTTTTCCCACCAGTCCAGGTCTATATGAAGCTTAGTGTCAACGCTCACCAACCCTTTCATTTTCCCAACCTCTAAATTTTGCTTTCGTCGAAGGACCAATAGCCGCTGCCTTTGTATATAAAGCACGGATGGGTGTTCAGCTCAGCCAGGAGGGGAGCAGGTGGACACCGCTTTATGAAGTTAACCGCCGTGTAGAGAGTTAGGAAGTGGACCGTGCCCTGGGGGCTGAGTTTCAAAAGTTCGGGGAATATTTGCACCAGGACTTCGTAGAGACTTCTGGCGCTTGCATCCAATTTCCGCTTAATAGCGTCTATTTTCTCCCTGTCCCCATCCACGATCATCATGAGCTCATCAAAATCGCAGGTAAGCTGTCTGAGCTGGATTTCAAAGGTGAGGCGTTCATTCTGCACCCGCGCCACTTTTACCCAGTCCTTTTTAATACGTCGTGGGGTATATCTCACGATTACCTCTGTAGGCCCCCTGCCTTTAGTGAGGGTTATGTAAGTTCCAGCCATAGCTCCTATCTTTTCGTACCAATCCTTCAATCCTGCCACGTATTTCCGGGCATGCAGGGCCCAGCCGTAGAACTTCTCCCCTTTTACCCCATCTATAAAGTTTATAAGGGTTACGTCGGATTCGCCTTCGGGGAAGAAGGGGGCTGTCCTGGGGGTTATGGGCAGAGTGCCTGCCCTTAAATGGTGATAGGGCAAGGCTATGGTGACATTATCTCCCGTTTTTACGGACGGCAGGAAAGAGTCCCATTCGGTAGCTTCATCCTCTATTTTCAGGATAATTTCCACCAGTTCACGGGCAAGAGCTTCTTTTTTATAGGGCAGAGGCAAATAAACGAGTCTTTCGGATTCCTGGGCCACTTCGGGGGGCTCAAAACGCCGCAGGAACCACATGGGCTGGCCTTTAGGCCCTACCTGAGAAAAGCGCTTATCTTGAGCCATGGCTATATTGAGAGAGAAAATCTGGAGGTTTGTGGGGTATGAGCTGGGAAGTTCCAGGTGCTTGAGGATCTCTGTGGGGCTCAGAGGCCGCTGAGCTACTTCTATAGCCGCTTCGGCTATGTTGAGGTGGCCTTCATGGATTTCAGGCATAAGAGCTCTCAGGAACCACAAATTGCCAAAGGATACGAATTCTTCTTCCGAAGAAAGCTTCCTGGTGATGGCAGAACCTATGACGTGGCCATAGCGTTCAACAAAGGCATTAATATCAATCCCATAGCGAGCAAGCCAATCCTCCAGGGTTTCCTGGTCAAGCTTGTGGGGCTTTTTTAGAGAGGAGGCGAATTCTTTGACCTCACCACCATCGGAAAATTTGACCTTTATAACTTCAAATTCTCCGTAATCGGGATTATAGCCAGGCCTTACCCCCAAAACAGTAGCCCTGGCGAAACCGAAGGAGGGGAAGAAAATTTCTTGCCCTGTCTTATAGGAATTGCTCGGTCTGTAAATTAAACCCTCTTCCTCCAGCTTCGCCAGCTTCTCTTTCTGCTTTTCCCTTGCTCTTTCAACCAAAGCCAGAACAAGCTCTTCTAAGGGTAAGGGTTTGCCTTTTTCCAGGATAAGCTCGTATAATAGCTCAATATCTTCGTGCTTTAGCTCAAAATCTTCCCATCCGGATTGCTCCAGCAACATTAAGCCCTCCACAGCCTTTCCGCCTTTTTTCCGACAGAAACCGCTTAATTATACTAATTTTCCAGCCTTAAGGCAACTTCCCGTGGTCCATCACGCAAAACGTTACCGCACTTTACCTAAGGGCAGGATGGACGTGGAAGATTATCAATACCTGCGCTGGATGAAAAACGAGACCACAAGGCCAACTGTCGGGGGTGCAGCCCGTAAACGCGGCGTGGCCCTGCCTGGGGCCCTGACAACCGAGTCATTGTCGCCACAGTCGCTCAGGCTCTGCGGATGGCAGGTCACCCTGGTCCAGCGAAGAGTTAGCCCAGATAATTCCTCTTCCCCGCTCTTCCAGATATGTTAACCTCTGGCGGCGAGACATGCCGATGTTTCGCTACCCGGACAATGGCTTTGCCTTTTCCGACGCCCACCTGATTCTCTCCACCATGGGTGGCTTGCGTGCAACCTGTTGGGATGCGAACGCCTGGACGCCTGAATTGTATCTATGAGGGGGTTCCATTGCATTTCAATTTTTCTGGTTTGCTCCCTTGTATGAAAATGGTATAATATAATAAAAGCGACGAACGGGAGGAGTAGGCGGGGGGAGGCGCCAGAGAGGGAGGGTCGGCGGCTGTAAACCCTCCTCGCTCAAAGCCCGCCGAAGGTCGCCCGGGAGCTGGGGGGATGAAAGGTAAGTAGTCCTTCACGGGGAAGGGCCCGTTACAGCCCAGAAGTGCCACCTCACCTGAGGGTGGAAGCAAGGTGGTACCGCGGAAGGCTCATGCCCCTTCCGTCCTTGCGGCGGAAGGGGTTTTTTAATAATCGGCTCAAGGAGGGTGAAAGATGCATAGATTGCCTAAAACCTATGACCACAAAAAGGTGGAAGAACGAATATACAAAATGTGGGAGGAAGGTGGATTCTTCACCCCCAAAATTGACCCCGCCAAAAAGCCCTTCGTTATTTCTATGCCACCTCCTAACGTGACTGGGGAACTTCACCTGGGCCACGCTATAACCGCCTCCATTGAAGACCTCATGATCCGATACCACCGGATGAAAGGCGACCCCACCCTGTGGGTTCCGGGAGAGGATCATGCAGGAATAGCTACTCAGAATGTGGTAGAAAGGGAATTAGCCAAAGAGGGCCTAACCCGCCACGACCTCGGAAGAGAGAAATTTGAGGAAAGGGTCTGGGAGTGGGTCCGGAAATATCGCTCCATAATCGCCAACCAGCACCGACGCCTGGGAGCCTCCTGCGATTGGACCAGGGAACGCTTCACTCTGGACGAAGGACTGAACCGAGCTGTAAGAGAAGCTTTTGTCAGGCTTTATGAAAAAGGACTTATTTACCGGGGGGAGTATATAATAAACTGGTGCCCCCGCTGCGCCACAACCCTGGCCGATCTGGAGGTGGACCACGAGGAAGAAGAGGGGACCCTCTGGTATGTCAAATACCCCCTTGTAAACGAGCAATGGAAAGGCCCTCAGGGAGAATGGGGGACTGGGAACTGGAGCAAGGGTGCCACTGAATTCATCATTGTGGCTACCACCAGGCCCGAAACCATCCTGGGCGATACAGCTGTAGCCGTTCACCCTGATGATGAACGCTATAAACACCTGGTAGGGCGCACCGCCATCCTGCCGGCCCTCGGACGTCCGATACCCATAATAGCCGATGAAGCTGTAGATAGAGATTTTGGTACCGGAGCAGTCAAAGTTACCCCTGCCCACGACCCCACCGATTACGAAATAGGTCGCCGCCGGGGGTTGCCTGCTGTAAACGTCATGAACGCAGATGCCACTATGAACCAGGAAGCAGGCCCTTACCAGGGGCTGGACCGTTTCGAGTGTCGCCGTCGTATACTTCAGGATCTGGAAAAAGAAGGCCTCATCTCCAAAACAGAACCGCACCTCCACGCTCCAGGCAGATGTTACCGTTGCCAGACCCTCATAGAACCCCGGATATCAATCCAGTGGTTTGTTCGCTCCAAACCCCTCGCCGAAAAAGCTATAGCCGTAGTCAAAGAAGGCCAGATCCGCATCATCCCTGAAAGGTTTGAGAAAGTTTACTTCGACTGGATGGAAAACATCAAAGACTGGTGCATAAGCCGACAGCTCTGGTGGGGACACCGCATCCCCGTCTGGTACTGCGATGATTGTGGAGCAGAAATGGCCCTCCGGGAGGATCCTCAGAATTGTCCCAGATGCGGAAGCACTAAAATACGTCAGGATGAGGATGTCCTCGATACCTGGTTCAGCTCAGCCCTGTGGCCTTTTTCCACCCTGGGCTGGCCCGATGACACCGAAGACATGCGTTATTTCTACCCCACCACTGTAATGGAAACAGGCTACGACATCCTCTTCTTCTGGGTCGCCAGGATGATCATGATGGGCCTGGAATGCACGGGCAAAATCCCCTTCAGTATCGTTTACCTCCACGGCCTTGTGCGGGATGAGAAGGGCCGTAAGATGAGCAAATCCCTCGGGAACGTCATAGACCCCGTGGATATCATGGACCGTTACGGGACCGATGCCCTTCGCTTCACCTTACTCACTGGCTCCTCTCCCGGGAGTGACATGAAGCTTTCCCTTCAGAAAGTTGAAGGAAGCCGCAATTTTGCCAATAAACTGTGGAATGCAGCCCGCCTCGTCCTCTCTAACCTCCCCAAAAGCTGGAGACCTCAGGGGATCCCGGAAAGAGAAAAGCTCCCCCTGCCCGAACGCTGGATCCTTTCAAGGCTTCAGAACCTTATAAAAGAAGTCACTGACCTTATGGAAGCTTTCCAGTTCGGGGAAGGGGGCCGCAGACTCTACGAGTTCATATGGGGTGAATACTGCGACTGGTACCTGGAATTGATAAAGCCCAGGCTCTATGGGCTCGACCCCCAGGCCACGGATCTGGTAAGGGAAGTAGCGGTTCACGTCCTGGATAGAGTGTTGCGCCTTCTCCATCCCTACATGCCTTTCATTACCGAAGAGCTATGGAGCTACCTTCCCAATACCCATACTCCTCTCATAGTTGCCCCCTGGCCTGAATTCAATCCAAACTTTCTGGATGAAGGAGCAGAGAAGGACCTGGAACTGTTCATAGAAACAGTGCGAACCATACGAAATGCCCGGACTGAATATCGAGTTGAGCCTGGCAAGCGCATCCACGCCATAATTGCGGCAGGGGAAAAAACCTCAATTTTTAATTCCCTCAGAAAAGAGCTTGCCTTCCTGGCGCACTTGGATGAGGAAAAACTCACCATAGAAGAGGAAGTTCACTCCAGGCCACCCGGCGCAGTTGCCCTCACAGCCGGAACCATTGAAATTTACCTTCCCCTGGCTGAGATTATAGATCTGGAAGCGGAAAGGAAGCGGCTTCTCAGGGAAAAGTCTGAGGCAGAAGAGGAAGTTGCCCGGGCCGAAGCACTCTTAGCCAACAGAGAATTTCTGGAAAAAGCCCCCCAGGAAGTTGTGGAAAAACACAGAATAAGGTTAGAGGAGGCAAAAGCCAGGGCCGAAAAAATCGCAAAGCTCCTGGAAGCTATAACCCCACAACAGTAAAAGGAGAGGAGCCATGAACGAAGAATACCCTCTGGCTGAACTACACCGCCATCTGGATGGAAACATACGTCTGGAGACAATACTGGACCTGGGCCGTAAACATCGTCTCCCTCTTCCAGCGTGGGACGTAGAAGGGCTTCGTCCTTACGTTCAGGTCTCAACGCCTCAGCCCGGTCTCTTAGCTTTTTTCACCAAGTTTGAGTGGATGAAAAAGGTGCTGGTGGACTACGATGCCTGTCGCCGTGTGGCTTATGAAAACGTGGAAGATGCCTTCAGGGAAGGGATCAAATACATTGAACTGCGTTTCTCCCCTCTTTTTATGGCCGAAGAACACCATCTGGACCCCGTGGGCGTGGTAAGGGCTGTGTGCGAAGGAGTTGACCAGGGTATGAGGGATTTCCCGATTGAGGTGCGGCTCATAGGAATTCTATCCAGAACTTATGGGCCCGAACTTTGCTGGAAAGAACTTGAAGCTATCCTCAAAGGCCGCGATGAAAAACTCATAGGGGTGGACCTTGCGGGAGATGAAATCCACTTCCCGGGTAGCCTTTTCGTAGAGCACTTCCGAAAAGTGCGAGAAGCTGGCCTTCACATTACCATTCACGCTGGAGAAGTCACAGGCCCTGAAAGCATCCGTCAGGCAGTTCTGGAACTGGGAGCCGAAAGGATTGGACACGCCACCTCCGCCGTAAAAGACCCATCCGTTATGGACCTGCTGGCAGAAAAAGGCATAGGCATTGAGGTATGCCCCACCAGCAACCTCCAAACAGGTGTGGTGAAATCCTACCGTGAACACCCATTACCCGTATTCCTGGAACGAGGCCTCTTAGCTACCCTCAACACCGATGACCCAGGAATAAGCAACATCACCTTGGAACATGAATACAAGGTAGCAAGAGAAGAGATAGGCCTGAGCGAAGAGCAAATCAGAAAGCTAAAGGAAAACGCCTGGAAGGTGGCCTTTAAACCCCGCTAATTTGGCGGAGAAGCCCTTAAATGGTAAAATTGATGTGAAGTTAAACCCTTCTCGGGAGGTAAGCGATGAAGCTTGATCCCAGAGCCCGCTATACCAAAACCCATGAATGGGTCAGATTGGATGGCCCTGAAGCCACCTGCGGGATAACCGATTACGCTCAAACCCAGCTTTCCGATGTAGTCTATGTGGAGCTCCCAGACGTAGGAGATGTCTTCTCCCAGGGCGATGCCTTTGGGGTTATCGAATCTGTAAAAGCTGCCGCCGATTGTTATATGCCCATGAGCGGACAGATTACCGCTGTAAACGAAGCTCTCTCCACTGCCCCTGAGCTTGTCAACAAAGACCCCTACGGCGAAGGCTGGCTCATCCGTTTCCGCCCCACCAAGCCTTCCGAGTGGGATGCCCTCATGAGCCCTGAGGAATACGAGAAATTTGTAGCTGAAGAAGAAGCCAAGGGAGGTCGCTGATGAATAACCCTTATATCCCTTCTACCGATAAAGATCGGGAAGAAATGCTCCGGGCTATAGGCGTGGAAAACATTGAAGAACTCTTCTCCGACATCCCCCCTCAGGTCCGATACGTGAAATTCAACCTTCCTGAACCGCTTTCCGAGGTTGAAATCCTGCGGGAAATCCGTCAGATGGCCGAAATGAATGCTGACCTGGATCATTACACCTGCTTTTTGGGGGCTGGAGCTTACAACCACTTTATACCCAGCGTTGTCAAGCATATCCTGAGCAGGGGTGAATTCTACACCGCTTATACCCCCTACCAACCGGAAATAAGCCAGGGCACCCTTCAGAGCATATTTGAGTATCAGACCATGATTTGCCAGCTTACAGGCATGGAAGTGGCCAACGCCTCCCACTACGATGGTGCAACTTCTATGGCCGAAGCAGCCCTTATGGCCTACAACATACACCGCCGCAAGCGCCGCAAAATCATCGTTTCCCCAGCCGTCCACCCCGAATACCGTCAGGTTCTGCGCGCCTATATCCGGGGCATGGATATGGACGTAATAGGAGATGAAGATCTGGAAGCTGACATCCATGACCTTTTGAAATTTTTGGATCAGGATACCATCTGTTTCATCATCCAGAACCCCAACTTTTTCGGCGAACTGGAACCGGTGGAAGGCCTGGCGGAGAGAATCCATGAGGTTGGCGCCATCTTTGTGGTGGTGGTTGACCCAATATCCCTCGGGCTTTTCAAGCCCCCTGGCCAGTATGGAGCCGACATAGTTGTAGGAGAGGGGCAGCCCCTGGGGAATCCTGTGGCCTTTGGTGGGCCATATCTGGGGATATTTGCCACCAAAATGGAATACGTCCACAGGATGCCGGGGCGCCTTGTGGGAGAGACAGTGGATGTCGAGGGTAAGCGAGGCTTCGTGCTGACCCTTTCCGCCAGGGAGCAACACATACGGCGCGAGAAGGCTACCTCCAACATCTGTACCAATCAAGCCCTCTGTGCTTTAGCCGCTGGTGTTTACCTGGCTACCATGGGCAAAGAGGGGCTGAGGAAAGTGGCCGAACTCTGCTACCATAAAGCCCACTATGCCGCCAGGCGTATCGGAGAGATCCCTGGCTACCAAGTGATCAACAAAAAACCCTTCTTCAAAGAGTTCGTGGTGCGCTGTCCTATCCCTCCTGAAGAGATAAACCGTCAGCTCCTTCAGCACAAAATCATTGGCGGGTATGATTTAGGCCGCGACTATCCACATCTTAAAAATTGCATGCTCCTGTGCGTGACCGAAATGAACACCAGGGAGGAAATTGACCGATTGGTGGATCTGCTTAAAGCAATGGCTTAAACTCAACTGTGAGCGAGACAATCTCCTGTGGGCAGATAATCAAGGGCGAGAAAGTGTCAGAGGAGTTTGATGGTGCTCTATAGGAGCCTTAAAATCAGGAAACGATCAGCCAGCTTGCCCCCAAGTGGGACTTTTAACCGTAGCGAATCTCAGACCTACAATGGTGGGAAATAATCGGGGGTTGAAAGGAGCGAAAACCCTTTGTTCCTGGGGCTGAGAGATATATTTGCTTCGCTCTTCGCGGGCAAAGCGAAGCAATATCTTGATAGCAGGATTTAAAGCACAGGCAAGCTGTTGTTAACCTAATAATCGGAGGTGGCCTATGGAACACGTCAAAATAGGCATTATTGGAGGAAGCGGCCTTTACAAAATGGAAGGTTTTACTGACGTAGAAGAGGTGAAAGTTTCGACCCCCTTCGGTGACCCATCCGACGCCATAGTAATAGGGACTCTGGAGGGAAAAAGGGTCGCTTTCCTCCCAAGGCACGGCCGTGGCCATCGCATAATGCCCAGCGAAATTAATTACCGGGCCAACATCTGGGCTCTTAAATCCCTCGGCGTCGAAAGGATAATAGCCGTAAGCGCTTGTGGCTCCATGAAAGAGGAAATCGCCCCAAGGGACATCGTCATTCCAGATCAGCTCTTTGACCATACCAAAGGGAAAAGAGCTTATTCTTTCTTCGGAGATGGGATAGTAGTCCACGTATCCTTTGCTGAACCGTTCTGCCCGGAACTCTCAGAGCTCGTTTACCAAGCTGTGAAAAAGACTGGCGCAAGAGTCCACAGAGGAGGAACCTTTATCGTTATTGAGGGGCCTCGTTTTTCATCAAAAGGTGAATCCCGCATCTACCGTCAGTGGGGTGTGGATATAATCGGGATGACGGCCTCTCCAGAAGCCCAGCTGGCCCGAGAAGCCGAGATCTGCTACTCAGTAATGGCTCACGTTACCGACTACGACGTCTGGCATGAAACCGAAGAGCCTGTTACAGCTGAAATGGTGATAAGAAACTTGGAAGCCAACGTGAAAATAGCTCAAGAAGCTCTCCGTTACCTCATTTCCGCTATCCCCGAAGAGAGGACCTGCGCATGCTCGCGGGCCCTGGCTGATGCCATCGTCACCCAGAGAGATCTTATTCCCCAGGAGCTCAAAGAAAAACTTCGTTTGCTCATAGGCAAATACATTCAATGATTATCAAAATCCGGGACTTGTTATCCAGACCCAAAATTTTACTGGCCTTAGGGATTGTTCTGGCTCTTCTTGCGGGAGCGGGTGTATATTTCAACCTGCTTACATTGAAGAAGCCCGCTCTGTCCCCTTCTCAGAAGGAATGGCTTGCCCGCAAAGGCAAAATCGTAATCGCTGGGGATTATGCTTTTCCTCCGTTTGAATACGTGGAAGGGAACGAGTACAAAGGCTTCAACGTAGACCTGGTCTATTCCCTCGCTCTCAACCTGGGTGTAGAAGTTGAGATAAGGCCGATGCTCTGGGAAGAGGCGCGCAGAGCTCTGGAAGAAGGCCGGGTTGATGCCATCCAAGGGATGCGCTATACCCCCGAAAGAGCCACCATTTACAGCTTCTCCCGCCCATTCCTCCAGAGTTACTCCACTATCTTCATCCTGGCAGACCGCCAGGGTATCTCTTCCGTTAACGACCTTAAGGGCCTCAAAGTAGCAGTTCAGAAAGGCGATGTCTCATACGATTACCTGAGCACCTTGCCCGAAATCAACATCCTGGCAGTTGAAACCCAGGAGGAAGGGTTAGAACTTCTCCTGGAAGGAAAGGTAGATGCCTTCGTTGGAAACAAATGGGTCGGCCTTTTCATCCTTAAGAAAGCCGGAGCCGAGGAAAAGGTAAAAACAGTAGGGGCTCCCCTTTTCCCATCCCCTTACTGTATGGCTGTCAGGAAGGGCGAGGAAGAACTTCTCTCCATCCTTAACACTGGCCTTGAGATCCTGGAAAGCAACAGCACCCTGGCAGCTCTTTATCAGAAATGGTTTGGCACCTCTGCGGAGATTCACCCCAGAATAGCAGTTATGCCTTTGCTTATCCGCGTCTCTGGACTTGTAATTTTCCTCTTTTTAACAACCTTCTTCCTCTACATCTGGAACTTAACCCTTCGCCGGGAAGTGCGCAAAAGCGTGACGGTCGAAAAAACTCTGCGAGAACGCCTCAAAGCCCTCTACGAGCTGAGCCGTAAACTCCCCCTCCTCTCAGATGAACGGGAGATAGCCCAAGTAGTAATAACCATAGCCCGGGATGTGGTGGGAGTTTCCTCATCCAGTCTCTGGCTTCTGGATGAAAGCCGTGGGGTTCTGGTAGAACTGAAGGAAGGTGGGGGAAGGGAGCTGAGCCTCTATTCTGAAAACATCGTCTCGCGCGTGGCCCGCACCGGCGAAATTTCCCACCTTGCTGAGGCCCAGAGCGATCCTCAATGTGCTGAAATCTATCCACAAGCCGGAAGTTGCCTCTGCATTCCTATCCATGCTGCCGGGAAAATCCTTGGCGTTCTGGTGGGGACTAAAGAGGTAAAAAGGGGATTCTCTCCCGATGAGCAGGAACTCCTGGTAGCCCTTGCCGAACAAGCCTCGGTAGCTCTGGAGAATATAAAATTACGCCGCGGCCTTGATGCTCAGCTTCAGGACCTCGCCCAGGAAGTGCTCCACAGAACCTTGATTCAGGAAATAGCCTCTTTGGCCAGCTCTTCCTTTGACATCCGGAAAATATTGAACACAGCGGCAGCCAAAATCGTGGAAACTCTGGGAGTAAGCCACTGTGCCATCATACTTTTTGATCTGGACAAAATGGAAGGGACGGTGGAAGCCGAATTCCCGATTCAGGATTCCCTGGGCCTGAAATTTGACCTCAGAACCTATCCAGCTTTGTCTTACCTTATAGAAACCCGCAAACCTCTTGTCGTCCCCGATGTGGAAGCTGAACCTCTTCTGGAGCAGATCCGCACTCTTTTGGCTATGGCCGAAATCCGTTCGCTCCTGTTTATACCTCTAATCCATCAGGAAAACATTGTCGGCTCCATAGGGATTGAAGTTAAAGGGGAAAAGAGGGAGTTCTCCGCCACCGAAATACAACTTCTCCAGGCTGTAGCCTATCAGCTGACAATGGCCATCCAAAATGCCCGCCTCTACCATGAAATCCAAACTCGTTACCACCAGCTTGCCTCCCTTCAGGATTCCATAAGGGTGTTAAACTCTTACCTGGACCTTGATGGAATTCTCTCCCTGCTCAAGGGGTTAATCATCGGGCTTCTTGATGCGGACCGCAGTGCAATTTTGTTGTTTGACGAGGAGAAAAAACTCCGGTGCGTGGCCAGCGATGGCCTCTCCGCTGGTTACGTATCCTTGATTGAATCCCTCCAGATATGGCCCCCGGACCTTGAAGAAGCCCCGCCTCCTTTGATGGTAAGCGACATTTTGAAAGACCCATTCTTCATCAGCATTCGCGGAGCCACTATGGACGAAGGCATAAGTTCTGCTCTCTACCTTCCCCTTTTCCACCGGGGGAAACTGCTGGGAAGTATAGCCATCTTCTGCGATGAGCCTCGCTACTTCTCCCCAATGGAAATCTCCATCGCTCGCGCTATTGCTGATCAGGCCGCAGTAGCCATAAATAATGCAATCTTGTTCCGGGAGGTAAAGAAGGCTGGCGAAGAATGGGATGAAACCTTTAACGGAATCCGTGAAGGCATCGTTTTAGTGGATCCAGGCTTTCGCATCCTCAGGGCCAACGAAGCTTTCGGAAAATTGGCGGGGCTTCCTTGCAGAGAACTGATCGGTCGCACCGTTTACGAAGTTTTTCCATCCCTTCGCGATATCCACCCTCCTGTTACCCCTCAAAATATACCCAATGGCAGAGAAAAACTCTGGCACCTCAAGAACCGGACCTTCCGAATAATTCACCACCCAATAATAGGCGTGACGGGTTTAGTGGAGAAAATGGTGGTAATCTTTGAAGACATAACGGAAAAATTAGCCCTGCAGAATCGCCTCTTGCAGACCCACACTCTGGCTTCCCTGGGCAAGATGGCCTCGGCTCTGGCCCACGAACTCAACAACCCTCTGGCTGTAATCCTTGGATATGCCTCTCTTCTGCAAATGGAACCTATCCCTGAAAAAGTAAGGGAAGCATTGCAAGAGATGGAAGCTAATGCCCGAAGGGCATCCAACATCGTGAAAGCCATAGCCGATTTTGCCGAACAAAGGCCAGCTCCGCGGCTCAGAGTGAATGTAAACCAGATCGTGGAACAAACCTTAGCTTTCTATCATTCGGAACTGAAGAGCAACAACGTAGAGGTAACCAGAGAGTTAGCTTCTGACCTTCCGGAAACAGGGGGTGATCCATACCAGCTCCAGCAAGCTTTTGAGCAAATAATAATCAATGCCTACCAAGCCCTCAAACCCAAGGGCGGAGGAAAACTCATAGTCCGCACAAGAAAGCAGGAAAGCCCAGAGCCCATGATCGTCATTGAGTTCATAAACGATGGCCCCCCCATACCTGAAGATATACTTCCGCACATATTCAATCCCTTTGTGAGCGGGAAGGATGGGCATGAAGGGCTGGGACTGTCCATAACATACAGCATCATAGCCCGACACGGTGGCACCGTATGGGCTGAAAATCTTCCCGAAGGAGGGGTTCGCTTCGGGGTAGAGATTCCCATTGTGGTTCCGGAGCCAGATTGGGCTCTCAAGACCCTCAGGGAGCTGGAAAAAAGCCAGAGCCCAACTGTTCTCCTTATGGGTAAGGGGCTTCGTATTCTGGAAATGGAGAGGACCTTTTCTTCCTGGGGCTACCGCTGCTTGAAAGCTTACAGCCTTTCGGAAGCTCTGGAATTAATGGGGAAGGAAAAGCTTTCAGCCATCTTTTGTCTTTTGTCTCCGGAGTTTTCGGAAGATTGTTTTGAATTTTACAGAAAGGCAGTGGAGATAGAGCCGGCTTTCGCCAGAAAATTCATCTTCTTGGTTAAAGGTCCTGTGCCTGCGAATTTGTCTCGCCTTCTGAGGACAACGGCCGGGCTCCATCTTGTGGAGCCTGTGGACCCGGAAACCCTTCGCCAAACTTTGGGGAAAATAATCTTCACAACGGAGGGTTAAGCCATGTTCCTGATTTTAACCATAAATCCTGGCTCTACTTCAACCAAAATTGCTCTTTTTGAGGATGAAAATTGCATCTTGAGGGAAGAGATATACCACTCGCCCGAGGAGCTTCTCCAGTACAAAAGAATTGTAGAGCAATATCCCCTGCGCCGGGATGCAGTGCTGAAGTTTCTGGAAAAAAGCGGGGTTGCCCTTTCATCCCTCAGCGCAGTGGTGGGAAGGGGAGGGATAATGCGCCCTCTGGAGAGCGGCACTTACCTCATAAACCAAAAAATGCTGGAAGACCTCGGGGCGCCCAAGGAAAGGGAACATGCCTCAAACCTGGGAGCTTTTCTGGCTTACGAAATAGCGCAGAAAGCAGGAGTTCCCGCTTTTGTGGTGGATCCAGTGTGCGTTGATGAATTTGATGATATTGCCCGAATTTCAGGCCTTCCGGAAATAGAACGTAAGAGCCTATCCCATGCTCTGAACTTAAAAGCGGCAGGCCGCAAAGCTGGCAGGGATCTTGGAAAAAGCTACCAGGAACTCAACCTGGTCATAGTCCATATGGGCGGCGGGATATCAGTTTCAGCCCACCGCAAGGGCAGAATGGTGGATGTAAATCAGGCTCTGGATGGAACCGGCCCCTTTTCCCCGGAAAGGGCTGGCGGATTGCCCATCGGAGATCTCATAAGAATGTGCTATTCAGTCCCGCCTTACGATAAAACTCGCTACACTTACGAAGAGATGATTATCAAAGTAACTCGCAGAGGAGGACTTCTGGCCCACCTTGGCACCAACGATGCAAGGGAAGTGGAAAAGCGCATAGCTCAGGGAGATGAACGTGCCCGCCTTATCTACGAAGCCATGGCCTATCAGATTGCCAAGGAAATAGGAGCAATGGCTACGGTCCTCAAGGGAGAAATAGACGCTATCGTGCTAACCGGAGGCCTCGCTCGCTCTGAAATGCTGGTAGGCTGGATAAAAGAAAGAGTGGGATGGATCGCTCCCATCCTGGTTTATCCAGGGGAGGATGAAATGCTGGCCATGGCTCAGGGAGCTCTGAGGGTGCTGAGGGGCGAGGAAAAAGCGAAGGAATACTGAACCATGATTTTTAATCCACTGGACGGTCTCATCCTTCTTGGGCTTGGTGCTGGGGCGTTCTGGGGCTTTAGCAGGGGAAGCTTAAGAGAGTTAATTGATGTGGTATGCCTTTACCTTGCTACTCTGGCGACCACTCTGGTTTTCCAGAGACCTGCCAGATGGTTCGCCCTTAACTTCGATTTACCATTACCATTTACGGAAATTTTGACCTTTACCCTGCTACTGGCGGGCTTTTTCTCCTTCTTCCTCTACATCGCCCTTGACTTTTTGAAACCACCCAGGGGGCGATACCTGACAATAACCGACAGAATGGGTGGGATGATTTTCGGATTGCTCTTTGCGCTGATTTTAATCAGTCTTGTTCTCTTTTTCCTGGATCACGCCTTAAAAGTTAACTGGCTCAGGTGGGATCAATACCGAAAAGCCATCCTTGAGACCAGAATCGCTTCCCTCATAGCCCCTTTTATAGAAGAGTTTGGGAGAACAATCCTGCTGGTGCTCAGACCTTTCTTCCCTAAAGGGTTACCCTCGCTTCTGGAACCCCGCCTCTGAATTCATTGGGGATAAAGGCGGGGTTATCCAGCTCTGGAGGAGGCTGCAAAGGTGGAAGCATCTTCTACTGGCCGGGAGCAAGCTGTTCAGGAAAATGGCAGGAGTTTGGGTGCTGGAAAATAGAGCAAAATGTTCAGCCCCTACGCAAGACCTCAGCGTCAGGAACTTTACAGACTGGTAATGGTCTTCTTGCGCAGGAGCCGTGCGAGCTTGACAACCCTATCGCACTTCATATAATTTTTTTCCCTGTAATAGCAAACCTTCGAGGAGGTGATGGAAATGGGGCGGCTTTACTGGGTGGTTTTGCCTATAATGCTGGCTCTGGTGGTCGCACCAGTCTTCGCCCAGGGACCTTCCGAGGGACTAGTTATTTTTACCCGTTACCCTTCCCGCGTTATTGAACCGGGGAAAACCCCCTATTTTGATCTTACCGTCAAGAATAACAGCTTATATCCCCTTACTGTCCGCCTCAATGTAAAAGACCTGCCCGAAGGATGGACTGCTACTTTCCGGGGAGGAGGAGACATAATTCAGGCGGTTTACCTCCGGCCAGGTGAGGAAGCATCCGTTTCTCTGAGGCTTGAACTGCCTCCCGGGCTTTCTTCAGGAGCCTTTACCTTTACCGTAGTAGCTGAAAGTGCTGGAGCTGTCGCCTCTTTCCCTCTGGAGCTGGTTTTTAAAGAGAAATTGCCCCCCAGGCTCTCCATGGAGGTCGAGCTTCCGACCCTTAAAGGGACTTCCACCACCACTTTCCGCTACGATGTAACCGTGAAGAACGAAGGCGATGAGGATATAACGGTGAACTTGAGCGCTGATGTTCCTAAGGGGTTCATTGTAAGCTTCAAGTCTTACGGGAAAGATGTATCCAGCATCCCGATAAAGGCTAATAGTTCAGAACGCTTGACGGTAGAAGTTGAGCCCTTCGTTGAATTGCCAGCTGGGAGCTATCCCATAAATATAAGAGTCCAGGGGCCTGAAGTGGAAACCTCTGCTACTCTCGTAGCTGAGATAACCGGTCAGCCTCGCTTGTCTATAACTACCCCTGATGGTAGGCTCTCGGGTCAAGCTTACGCTGGCCGTGAATCCCCCCTTAGAGTTGTGATCCAGAACAACGGTTCCGCTCCGGCCTACGGAGTAAAACTGAATGCCTATGAGCCCTCAGGATGGAGTGTGGAGTTCGAACCCAGCGATGAAATCGACGAAATCCCTGTGGGAAAGCAGGTAGAAGTGACGGTTAAGGTGCGCCCGTCGGAAAAGGCAGTGGCTGGAGACTACATGCTGACCCTTAATGCTACCCCTAAAGAGGGGTCCAGTGCTTCCGCCGATTTCCGCATTACTGTGTTAACTTCAACCCTGTGGGGTGTGGTCGGTTTGGGAATAATCGCTGTGGCTGTTCTTGTGGTAGCTCTTGCTGTAATGCGCTTCGGCCGGCGCTAACCCCTTTGACAAGAGGTGAACCCTATGACAAGGTGGGTTGTAGAAACGGTCGGGCTCACCAAACGCTATGGTGAGCTTGTGGCGGTGGATAAGCTCAACCTCAAGGTCCAGGAAGGGGAAGTTTTCGGCTTGCTGGGGCCCAACGGTTCTGGAAAAACCACTACTATCCTCATGCTTCTGGGCCTCACTGAACCTACCTCTGGCAGTGTAAGGGTTTTGGGTTTTGACCCTACCCGCCAGCCCCTGAGCGTTAAGTCCAGGGTTGGATATCTCCCGGAGCTGGTAGGCTTTTACGATGATTTAACCGCCAGAGAGAACATGATTTACATAGCAAAGCTCAACGGTCTTTCCAGGCGCGAAGCTTATAAACGCATAGAGCAAGCTCTGGAACAGGTTGGCCTCAAAGATGTGGCCGATAAGCCTGTAGCTGCCTTCTCCCGGGGTATGCGACAACGCCTGGGGCTGGCGGAAATTCTCATAAAAAACCCCAGTTTAATTATCCTGGATGAGCCTACCCAAGGGCTTGACCCCGAAGGAGCAAGGGAATTCCTGGAAATGGTCAAAGAGCTTAAAAGGCGTGGGATAACCGTTTTGCTTTCTTCTCACATATTATCTCAGGTTCAGAAGATATGCGACCGCGTGGGCCTTTTCCACAGGGGAAAGATGGTGCTGGAAGGCACCGTTAGCGAGTTAGCCCTCAAAGTTCTGGGTTATGCTTACAGAATCCGTCTGGAAGCCCAGGGCTCTCCTGAGGCCATCATTAAAGCCCTGCGAAGCGTCCCCGGCGTCCTTGAAGTATACCAGCCGGCTCCTGGAATTTACGAGGCTAAAGCGGAAAAAGATGTGCGTTCAGAAACTGTGCGGGCCATCTTGGAAGCCGGAGGAATTTTCAGAGGCCTCGCGGTTGAAGAGCCAAACCTTGATGAAGTTTACACTGGCTATTTTGAAAAGTTGGAGGTGGAAAAATGAACCTCAGAGCTGAGCGTGAGGGTTCGCCCTGGAAAGGCTTATGGGCAGTAATGACCAAAGAGATGGCCGACCATTTGACCAGTGTCCGGATGCAGATTTTGGAAGCGCTCATAGCTCTCACAGCTTTCGTAACCGTTTATGCTGCTATTCAAAAGATAAGAACTGTTATAGGGCATGACCCATTTTTATTCCTCAAGCTTTTTACAGAGAACAGGGAGCCTTTGCCGGCCTTTGTGGGCCTTTTAGGTTTCCTTGTCCCTTTGGTAGCTATAGCTCTGGCTTTTGATGCTATTAACGGTGAATTTAACCGCCGGACTATTTCTCGCCTTCTTGCTCAACCCATCTACCGCGATGCTCTTCTCTTCGGCAAGTTCCTGGCAGGTTTTTTCACCCTGGCCTTGATGCTGGTAGCAATATGGCTTTTGGTGATGGGTCTGGGGCTACTTCTGCTGGGCGTACCTCCGAGGGGGGAGGAGGTTTTAAGGAGCTTTTTGCATTTAGGGGCCTGTCTATTCTACGGCGGGATATGGCTCGCTGTAGCTTTGCTCTTTTCCGTAATCTTCAGGCAGCCCGCTACAGCCGCCCTGGCCTCCATAGCTGTATGGCTCTTTTTCTCCGCTTTCTGGGTTACGATTGCTGAGGCACTGGCTCCCCTGCTGCGACCTGTCCATTTCGGTTTACCGGAAGAATACCTTGCCCAGGTTCAGGCTACTATGGCTCTTTCGCGTCTTTCACCAAATATTTTGTATGGAGAAATAACATTAGCCCTTCTTCGACCCGAGATCCGGGCCCTTGGGCCGCTGCTGGCTTTCCAACTGCAGGGGGCTATTCTAGGTTCTCCTTTGCCTCTGAGCCAGAGCCTCCTTCTCATCTGGCCTCACCTCACAGGACTGGTAGCTTCTACGATCTTGCTTTTCGCCTTGAGTTATGTGCTTTTCCAGAGGCAGGAAATAAGAGCTTAATTTTTACTCATGTCTGACGCTTTTCCCGCGCTTTTAACGAGCCCCTTTTCAGAGTTATTAAAAGCCTTCGCGCGGGGTTATAGATTTTTTCCAACAATATCCTGGTTTCAGCCAGCCAGTAATGCACCAGCAGGGCACACGGTGTGAGGGGTTGAACACAGGCCAGAAACGTCTGGGAAGCAGGCGATAATCTCCCTCTTTAAGGGAAGGCTTTTCAGCAAAAGTGTCCAGGAAGAGCAAACGGGAGCGAGGATTAGCTCTGGCGTAGTCCAGCAGGGCAGCCATTGTCTTGCCGGTGTAGGTGGTTTCGAGGGGTAGACCCTCAAGCTCCGCCGTCAATTCTACAGCCCTTGAAGATTCGGGGGTAGGGTGAGCATAGCCTGGCCCAAGATACTCCCCTATCAATATTATTTCATCCGGCTTCAGTTCCATCGGGGGTACTCCGGGGTCAAGCTTCCGGAGAAAGCGGACGGTCCTGTTAACCATACGAGCCACCTTAGGCCGATTAGCAATGCTTTCTTCAATCACCCTGACTCCGATGATCCGGCTTTTCAGGTTTGCCAGCCTCGCTCCCAAAAGAAGCCCCGCGAAAGTCCCGCAGGAACCCACTGCTACGAAGATAGCTTCGGGTTCGGGAATATTCATCGTATCTAGTTGCTCTTTGATTTCTAAAGCGGCGTTGACATAACCCAGAATGCCAAGGGTTCCTGAGGCACCTGGATAGATAAAATAAGGAAGTTTGCGGGAAAGGGAAAAGTGGCGCAGATACTGCCATATAAAAGATAAGGCAAGCCCGGGATAATCGCCGCAGAAGTGGGCTTCAATTCCCAGAGGCACGCTCATAAGGAGATTTCGCCGCACCTCTTCGCCTATGGGTTCACAGAAATAGCAACAAACAGCTTTAATCCCGAACTGATGAGCGATTACAGCTGTGGCAAGGGTATGATGGGAGCCAAGGGCCCCTCCCGTTATCACAACGCGGGCTTTACGGCGCAGGATATCGGCAAATATAAACTCAAATTTGCGTATCTTGTTCCCCCCGTAAACGGGATGAGTTAGACCATCTCTCTTAACCCAGATTTCTGCTCCGAACCGGGAAGAAAGCTTCTCCATAAAGGTGAGCGGAGTTGGGAGTGTGGCGAGCTGGATGAAGGGAACCTTACCTTTAAGGGCTGGGAACCGGGTAAAAATAGCTCGTTCTTCCATTCCTTTACCTCCTCAGGCGAGTGAAAACCTCCCAGGGCCAGCCGGAGGTCAGGTGGTCAGGGTTGTTCATTCCCCAGTTTATGCCGCCGGTGCAGAAAAAAGAGACGTTTACACGCCCGGTAAGAAGAGGAATTACAGTAGAATTGCGACACAGGGACATGTCGGCGAGGGTGCGGGAAATAACAGCTTCGTATCCGGCAGTGATGAGGTAGCTTCTGAAGAGAAAACGGGTTAAACTTTGCCAGCCCCTCAGAGGGGCAAGTTTGCTCAAGGCTTTGTTAACCGCAGTTATCAGCCAGGCCCCCGGAGCTTGGCCTTCTGTCATTAAGTTATTGGCTGAAACTTCCAGGCGGTTGCCGTGCCCACACCAGAGCCATTCCCTTCCAGCTCTCTCAATCAGACTTCTCAAAGAGAAGAAATCAGTCCGGATTATCACGATTTCCGGGTCTACCGGGAAATCCTCCAGAGGACCCAGGAGAAAGCCTGTGGTGGGAAACTGAAGCCTTGGAGAAAGCCGGAGTTCAAAGGGTTTCCTGGCTTCCTTAAAGCCCAGAACTACAGGGGACCAGCGGCAGACTTTGATGGAGCCCGGCAGGACTTTCAGCATCTGACCTTCTCCAGCAAGGCGCACAGCATCGCAGTAAGATACCCCCTGGTAGATGGGAAAGTGTGTGTATTGGTCCTGGGCTGAAAGCACTTTAACTCCCACCATTTCCAGGAACCTCCGGTATTGGGGGGTGATGGAAACGTTTCCGGCTTAAAAGAAGGGGGAATTGATGCCTCACCGTCCCCAATATCAGCCATAAAGCGAGGGAGTTTTGCCGGCGAGATGGTTTTTCCCCAATAGCCCACTGGACAAGCTCCAGAAGGTGAATCACCGGCCGCAGGTTAGGGTCAGCCAGGCGAGCTACCGAAAACATGGCCAGGCACCCGGCGCAGTAAACACAGGTGGCCTCTGCTTTAACCCGGCGGTGATCCCGTGAAGTAGCCCTTGCTGAGGCCAGAATGGAAAAGGGGTGATAGGCTGCGAAGGGAGAAAATCCACCGCCAATGCCACAGCAGAGCTGACTTTCCCTATTGTGGGGCGCTTCTGTCACTTCTACTCCAAGCAGATTCAGTATCTTCCTTGGAATTTCGGCGAAATCCTCTCCTAAGAGGCGAGAGTGACAGGAATCTTGCACTGTGACTTTCAGCCTGAGGGGGCGCACAGGGCCAAAATTCTCCCTTTTGAGGCCATCCAGGAGAAATTCAAAGTAATGGGAAAAGTGTATGCTGGAGAAATCAGCCCCGAACTGTGGTAGCACATTTTTAAGCATGTTGAAGCAGGCGGTGCATAGGACGTAAACGTGCTCAGCCTTTAACCTGCGGAACCATAGGGTAAGCCTGGCGGCTACCTGTTCCACCTCCTCGTAGAGCCCCATTCTGAAGAGCATTTCCCCACAGCAGTAATCTAAGCCACCTCTTATTTCTATACCCTGAAAGAGGCGGGAAAAAGTCAAATAGGGGACCATGAGAAGATTGCAGCCAGAATAGAGGAATTCTTGAATGGGTTCCGTTCTTGACCATCCAGCTAACTTCAGGCGCTCCTCTGGTGGGAGCCGGGCGACAATATCTGTGCGGAAATTAGGTCGGGAATGGGGGAGGAAATAGCGGGCGTAAAGGGGAAGGCCTCTTTCCCTGTATATTTCATGCCAGAGGTCCAGAATAAGGTTGGCGGGCCTGGCATCCTGAGGGCAAAAGGTATTGCAGGCCATGCACGAAGTGCAAACTTTGAGGATCCTGGAACTTTTCCCCTTTAAGAGCCTTTCCATCTCCCTGGCTGCCTCTTGCGGGCGAAGGCTCAAAACAGGACAGCGGTGAAAACACTCCCCGCAGAGGTTACAGCGTTCCCGAGCGAACGGTTCCCGGGTGTATTTCTTCGGATTCATAGCGCCTAACCATGGTTATAGCTTCAACTGGGCAGACCTCAACGCATCTCCCGCAGCCGAAGCACAATCCTTTCAAATAGCTCCTATGGTTCTCAACAGCTCTCGCTCCAAATGGGCACGCTCTCACGCATTCCCCAAAGCCTCTGCAGCGAGTTAAATCGGTTTTAGAGATATAGGGCCCCAAGATGAAAGGGTAAACCCTCTGCCCGAGTTCCCGGTTCAGGATGTAGGGGACACAACCGCAGGTGCAGCAATTACAGATAACATACTCGGTGTTTCCGTAGGTCGGGCAATGGACAAACACCATCTGCCACATCCCCAGGTTGTGACACTCGGATATAATCTCTTTGGCTTCTTCAAAGGTGATAAAGCGGTAATCTTTGGGGAAAGCTTTTGTCCAGGCTTCAACTCCCGAGCGGATTACAATATCAGTTTCCAGAGGATGAGAGCATGCCCTGTGGGATATACGGCAACGGCATGGCCCCACTGCTATAGGGCCATCCACTCGCTCCAGGAATTCCAGGACCTGAGGGAACGGGAGGGGTTTAGCAGTATCGGCCCAGCGCGCGAAAGGTGCAGCTAAGGTCCATCCCAGGGCAAACCGAAGGAAAGGAAGCTGTCCCAGCTTTTTCCATTTTCCTCTGAGCAAGGAAAAGCTCAAAGACAAGAGGGGAAGTTCAGCATAGCGGGCAAATAAATAGAGCAATACCCTTTCCCACAGCGCCTCTTCGCCTGCGGAATGAAAACGCGACATCTTTCCTCCTTTGGTTCATTTTATCGCAAAAAATAAGGGATGCAAATTTGTCAGATCTACCGGACGGTCAAATTCTCACCGAGTTCATGCTGCCGGAATAAAACTTTAAGCCCTGGGCTCGCAGTGGAGATAAGATTCCTGGTCGTAATACCCGATTCCGAACTTTGGTATTAAAAAAGGCGGCAATCGCATTCTACTGGAAGCCCCGATGTGATATAATCAAAGTGATAATCCTGGTTTTTGCGAAAGAGCTTACCCGGGAGGTTCAGATGAAAAACTTTGTGGCAGTTGACCTGGGCGGAACCAGCATAAGAGCAGCCCTTTATACCGAAGAGGGAAAACCTCTGGCTCGCCACATTCTTCCCACCCTTGCTCATGAAGGGTTAGAAGCTACTTTAGGTCGAATCTTCACGGCTATTGAAGAAGTGATGAAAGGCTGGGAGAAGCCTGCAGCCATAGGGGTTGGAGCTCCTGGCCCTCTGGATCCATGGAGAGGTGTTATCCTTTCGGCTCCCAATTTGCCAGGCTGGGAAAACATCCCCTTTGCCGAAATCCTCTGGAAACGCTTTGGGGTTCCGGCTTTTGTGGGGAATGATGCTAACGTAGCAGCCCTGGCCGAGCACAGGTTGGGGGCTGGGAAAGGGTTTTCCAACATCATTTACGTTACGGTAAGCACAGGCATAGGTGGTGGTATAATTGTGGATGGCTCCCTCCTTTTGGGAGCTGGGGGCTTTGCGGGGGAGGTTGGCCACATCGTGGTAAAACCGGATGGCCCTCCATGCACCTGTGGGGGGATAGGGTGCCTGGAAGCTCTGGCTTCGGGGCCAGCCATCGCTCGGGAGGCTTTGAGGCGCCTGAAAGAGGGAATCAATTCCTCCATCCCCAGGTTTGTGGAAGGCCCCATTGAAAGCCTGAGCGCAAAGGAAGTGGCAATGGCTGCCCTTGAAGGAGATCCTTTAGCGCAGGAACTATTCAGAGAAGCCGGTTACTATCTGGGAATTGGATTCGTTAGCCTCATCCATATCTTTAACCCCTCAAGGATAATAGTAGGCGGAGGGGTGGCAAAGGTGGGTAGATTGCTTCTGGAGCCAGCGGAGGAAGTGGTCAAAAAGCTTACTATGAAGGAATTTCTGCAAGACTTTGAAATAGTGCCTGCCGCCCTTGGGGATGAGGCAGGGCTTTTAGGAGCCTACCTTCTGGCTAAGGAAAGCCTTCAATCCTTAATCGTCAACAAATTATCAAGCCATTCCTCTGATTCTTCGTAAAGCTCGCACTCTTCTAAAGCTGCCTCCGCTACTTCCCGGATATCAGGGTCCGGATCTGAGCACAATTTGGAGAGGGTGTTTTTGGCTTTTTCTCCACCGATCAGGCCAAGAGACCATATAGCTTCCATCCTCAGGTCTTTATCTTTTTCGTGCAGGGCGATTTCTATAAGGTCGGGGGTGGCCTCTTTTACTCCCGCTTCCCCCGCCGCTCTAACAGCCTCATAGCGTATGTCGTAAACATCGTTCTTGAGCTCTTTCAAGATAATAGGAGCCCACTTCTGGTGGCTGTTCCTGCCCATAGCAAAGAGAGCGCTCACTTTCATCTGGAGGTCAGGACAATTGTAGGCTTTCTCTATTATATCCAGGATTTCTGGGTCGGTAAGGAATCCCAGGGCCTCCACAGCGTGCCGCCTTGATTCCAGGGGCAAACTTTCATTGTGGAAGACGCTGATGAGAAAATTCTTCACCCTGAGGAAATCTTCAAAGGGTAGCTCCGGAGCCAGGATCTCGGCCATAGGATCGGTGGAAAAAAGCTCATACTCGTTTATGGAACCTTCATAGATGTACCGGCCCAGGGTTCTAATAGCTTGCGAGCGAACCCCCTGCGCTGGATCGTTAAGAGCCAGGTCAAAGAGTTTATCAATAAAATGGGCTTCGGGGTAGTTCCAGATAACCATTGCAGCGTTCGCCCTGACGTCCGGGTCCTCATCTTCCAGCAAGATATCAAGCACCTGAAGGTGCTCCTGACTGTATTCATCACTTTCAAATATGGTGTTCAACAGTCGTAGCTTGTCCATCTTACTCCACTGTTTCACCTTTTCCACTTTCATTTTCTCCCCTCTCCTCCACGATTTTCCGGAGACGCACTTTTCCTATTCGTCTTCCGACTAGCGATAGAACTTCGAAATCGAAGCCTTCCAGCTGGAAACGGGCTCCCTTTTCGGGCACTCTTCCAAATTTACTATACACCAGCCCCCCTACAGTGTCAATACCCTCCAGGTCTAATTCTTTACCGATAATTTCCTCCAGGTCCTCAAGGCTGAGCCTGGCATCCAGGATGTATTCCCCCTCCCCGATTTCACGGATAAGGGGTTCCTCGCGGTCGTATTCATCCTGTATCTCGCCGAGTATCTCCTCCAGCAAATCTTCCAGAGTGACAATCCCAGCAGTTCCTCCGTACTCGTCCACCACTATAGCCATATGGATTCTCTGACGTTGCATCTCCCTGAGGAGCTCAGCAGCGTTTTTGGTTTCAGGAACAAAGTAAGGAGGGCGAAGGATGGCTTTCACCTGTTCGTCCCATCCCCCTTCCCATGCTTTCCGGAGCAAGTCTTTCACATGGATTATGCCCACAATATTGTCTATGGAATCCTCATAAGCGGGGAAACGGGAGTGGCCGCTTTCGGTGGCCAGCTTTATCGCCTCCGCCACGGTGGCTTCAGCTTTCAAGGTCACTAAATCAATTCTGGGCACCATTATTTCCCTCACTATAGTCTCTTCCAGGTCCATTGCCCCTTCCACAATTTCGTGTTTTTCCTTTCCCAACCCCAGCGTTTTTTCGCCTTCAGATTCTCTGAAACCAAAAATTTTTCGGGCTTTGCTGTACAGGATGGTCAAAGGTGCCAGGAGCAGGGCAACAAATTCAGATAGCCCTTCCAGAGGAGAAGGGTAACTGCTTACCCTTTCACCGAGAGTCTGGAGGAGCATGGCTGAAAAACCGTTGAGGAGAAGCACAAGGAGAAAAGTTAATGATGGTGGCAGGAAAGGCTCCAGAGCTCTGAAGGAACTGGCTCCAGCCAGGAGAAGAGAAGTGCCAGCTAAAAAGTCAAAGGAAAATCTGCCTTCTTCATCAGGTTTATGCCTCTTTAGCCAGAGGTTTTTCAAGACGAAACTCGCCCAGAAAACCGCCAGGCTTAAGAGCCATAGAGCAATGTAGCTCATTTTTTCTCCTTCGCCGGAACCCCGTAAACCAATGCTCCGGGGGGAACATCTCTCGTCACTACTGAGCCAGCCCCAGTTTTAGCTTTCTTGCCCACCTTAACCGGCGCTACCAGCATCGTATCGCTTCCGATAAAGGCCTCATCCTCTATGATGGTAGGATGCTTGGTTTGACCATCAAAGTTGCAAGTTATGGTTCCTGCACCTATGTTCACTTTGGCCCCGACCGTAGCGTCTCCCAGGTAACTGAAATGGTTAACCTTAGTGCCAGGTCCTATATAGCTGTTTTTAATTTCAGCAAAGTTTCCTATGTGAACTCCTCGGGCCAGATGAGTTCCTGGGCGGAGGTGGGAAAAGGGCCCAACTTTAACCTCTTCTTCCAGAACGGCCCCCTCCACAACTGAAGCTTCCACAACACATTTGTCCCCTATTCTGGAATCCTTTATGATAGTTCCCGGGCCTATAACGCAATCTTCACCAATCTTCGTTTTGCCCAAGAGGAAAGTGTGGGGGTAAATGATGGTGTCCCTGCCTATTTCCACCCCTGCTTCTACATAGGTGACTTCTGGATTTATAAACGTAACTCCGCTTTCCATCCAGTAGCGATTTATCCTGCGTCTCATGGCCGCTTCTGCCAGGGCCAAATGGTATCTATTATTTATCCCCATGGCTTCCTCGGGGTCCTTAAGGGTCACTGTCTGCACAGGGTTCCCTTCCCCGATAGCTACACCGATGAGGTCCGGGAGGTAATATTCCCCATTGGGATGGGGTTTGAGGGACGGAAGGTGCTCCTTAAGCCATTCGGTCTGGAAGCAGTAAACTCCCACGTTAAGCTCAGTTATAGCCTTTTCCTGGGGGTTAGCTTCAGCTTCTTCTACCACTTTAACCACATTACCGCTTTCATCCCGCACCACTCTTCCAAAACCCATTGATTCGGATAAGTGGACAGTTAAGAAAGTTATGGTGGGTTTTTGCTCCCAATGGGCTCTGATAACCTCTTCAAGGGTCTCTTTTCTCAGAAGGGGCATATCACCATAGAGGACCAGGATTGCTGGAGGCCATGAGGTTAAAGTCTCCAAAGCCTTGAGAACAGCGTGGCCTGTCCCCAGGAGCTCCCCCTGGTGGACTGTGATAGCTCTTTCTCCCACGACTTTGGCTACCTCTTCTCCCCCATGGCCTATGACCACCACGGGTTTCTGGGGGGTTAAAGCAGTGGCGATTTCCAGAACATATTCCAGCATAGGTTTACCGCAGAGGGGGTGCAAAACTTTTGGGTGTTTTGATTTCATCCTTTTGCCAAGTCCAGCGGCTAAAATAATAATTTTGACATTTTCCATCCCTTCTCTCCTTGGATAAATTTCAAAAAGCTCTGGAAATAATTTTAGCATAGTGAGGAAATCCAGGCAACCCGAGTTGACTTGACTTTACCTGCATCTTTGGAGTGCCTGGACAAACAAGCCAGTTTAAAAGTCCCCTCCAAGGGACTCCGTCCCGGCTCAACCGGGCGAGTATAAGTTATCGCGGCCAGCGTGCTGATCGTCCAGGTCCATCTCTTATTACACCGGGGAGAATTCGCTTCGTTTGTGACCGGCCTGAGAGAAGAGTTTAAACAATCGTTTGCTACGGGTGCGTTGGGAGAGGGATGGTAGGAGCGATCTCTGGAGGAGGTGGTGCGCTCGGGGGCCGGCAGCTTGACTCTGGAAAATGAGTGTGCTATAATGGTATTTGCCGTAAGCAAAGGAGCTTGATAAAAAAGGTGCAATTTGAGATGATTTCGGGTATGGGGCTACTTATAGGGCTTATAAATCGTGAGCAAGCGAACCGCCTGTAGCACATTACAGGCGGTTTTTAATTTTCTTAAGGAGGAGCGAGAGATGGAGGTTGATATTTTAACCGAAATCAGGGCGCCAATATCGGTTTTTGATGGGCGGTACACAACCAATTGGGAAGAAGCTTTCGCTTCTCGAACCCACAAAATGGCCAGCTCAATAATTAGAGAGCTTCTCAAATTTACTGTCCACCCCGATGTTATATCCTTTGCTGGGGGGCTGCCCGCTCCCGAGCTTTTCCCTATAAGAGAGGTGAGAGAAGCTTGCGAATACGTTTTAGCCCATTACGGTCCCGCATCTCTCCAATATGGCCCTACCGAAGGGCATCCAGAGCTGCGCCGCCTTCTGGCAGAAAAAATGCAAAAATATGGGGTCCCTGCTGAAGAGGAGAATATCCTCATAACCACAGGCTCCCAGCAAGCCCTTGACTTGGTGGGCAAAGTTTTCATAGACCCAGGAGATTACATTTTGACCAGTGAACCCACTTACGTGGGCGCAATCCAGGCTTGGAGCGCTTACGGAGCCCGGTTTCTGACGGCCCCCATGGACGATGAAGGTATAATCGTGGAGCATATGGAGAAGTTGCTGCAGAAATACAAGGTTAAGTTCATCTACGTTCTCCCCAACTTCCACAACCCTGCAGGAGTTACCATAAGCGAGGAGCGAAGGTACAAAATCATAGAGCTGGCAGCCCGCCATGGCACTTTTATCGTGGAGGATGACCCTTATGGGGAGCTGCGCTTTGAAGGAAGAGATCTTGTGCCCTTGATCACTCTCCATAAGGAAAACGTTATCTACCTCTGCACTTTATCCAAAACCCTGGCTCCAGGCCTCAGGATTGGATGGGTTACAGCCCCCAGTCGGGTCATAAACAAGCTGGTTCTGGCCAAGCAGGGTGCAGACCTCCACACCGCCACTTTCCCACAGTTTGTCGCGGCCGATATCCTGGGGCGAGGGCTTCTCAAGGAACACGTCCGCAAAATCCGCAGGGTTTACAAGGAGAGGAGAGATGTAATGATTCAGGCTATGGAGGAATTTTTCCCCGAAGGCGTTACCTGGACCAGACCCGAAGGTGGGCTCTTCCTGTGGGTCACCATGCCTGAAAAGGTAGACTCTGAGAAATTGCTGGAAAAAGCCAAGGAGGAAAGGGTGGCCTTCGTCCCGGGCTTCGCTTTCTATCCCAACGGTGGAGGGCGCAACTGCATGCGCCTGAATTTCTCCAACCAGCCTCCGGAGAGAATTCGGGAGGGAATAAGGCGTCTGGCTAACGCCATCAAGGCGGAGCTTGAAGAGTAAGGCTTAAAAGGGGGTGGGTCTTCAGGCTCACCCCCTTTTATTCCCCAAAAACATCAGCAGTGAAAACGTAAAGTTTTACATCCTTTTCTTTCCACGCATCCTCGGGCAAGCCTGCTTTACGGCAGACACCTCTCAAAAATTCTTCCCTACTCCACCCTTCTTCTATCGGAACCTGGGGTAGAAGAAGTCCCATCTTTTCCTCTTTAACGATTATAATTCCATGCTTGCCCACCTCCACTTTTTCCGGGTCTTTCAGAACCTGGGGAATGGAGAGCAGGGAAATTTCCAGCTTAACTTCATCCAGTTCTTCCCTGGAAAGGGGTGAAAAGCGTGGATCGTTGAAGGCGGCCGCCAGGGCTGCCCATTGGGTAGCCACAAAAAGAGGCCTTTGAGGGAGAATTTCCCCCATGCACCCTCTTAGTTCCCCATGCTTTTTCAGGGTGACAAAAACACCACTGGGCCTTTGCAGTTCCTCTTCCACTTTGTAAAGGGGCGCAAAGCCATAATCCAGAAAGTAAGCTATGGTTTCTCTTGCTATTTTGAGGAGCCGTTCTTTCTGCTCAGGCCTGAGGGCCACAGGTTCAATGGATGGAGCCAATGAATCAATAGCTGGCAAATCGGAGGGAGGAGGAGGCTTATCGCCCTCTTCTTTCCAGAAAGCAACCGCTCCATATCCCACCACCCTTTCTGCATCTCCAAAAGGTGTGTCGCCTGAATTAGCGTAACGGAGGACTGTAGCCCTGTTCAGGGCAAGCTTTTGGGCCAGGAACAAGGCCGTTAAAATTGCCCCTCGCCCACATGCACAGGTCCCGAGGTTAGGTATACCTTTGTTCATCCATTCCTCGGTGGTTTTGAGGAAATTTTGGGGATCCATTGAAAGGATTGCTTCCAGAGTAGCGCGATCAACTCTCCTGGCATCCTGATAAGAAGGGTAATGGGATAGGTCTGAGCTGGCGACGAAAAGCAATTTGCGGCCCTTTGCGACTTTCGCAAGAGCATCGGCCAGCAGGGGAGCATTTTTCTCCACAGGTTCCCCTACCACTATCGGAACGATGGGGGTGTCAGGCAAAGCCTTCTGGATAAAAGGCACTTCCACTTCTATGGAGTGCTCTCGTTTGTGGGGTTCTTTATCGAACACTATGCCCTCGTGTTTCAGAAGGCTTTTAGCTATGTCTCCGGCGATAGGGACTAAGCCGAGAGGGGTTTCAAAGGCATCACCGGCGTAAACGGAAACCTGCTGGAAACCGGGCACATAATGGTTCACCCCGATTATGACAACAGCATCGTATCGGAGCCCTTCCACCTGTTTGAAAGCCCAGGCAGCCACTTGGCCGGAAAAGATGTAGCCGGCGTGGGGGACTATAAGGATCTGGGGAGGTGAGGTCAGGACCTTTTCGGCTCTGGCCAGCATTGCCTCAACCATTCGCGAAAGTTCTTCAGGGTCAGAAGGGTAAAACTGGCCAGCTACCGCCGGTTTGCGAATTTCTGAAATTACAGGAGTTGCTCGGGCGCAGGCTCCTGCGAGCAGAGCCAAAAGAAGAATAAAAGCTACTCCCCGGGAAAGTTCACTCATATTTCCTCCTTTGGAAGAATTATACCACCAACCTCTTCTGGCAGGGAAGATTACCCTGTTCAACCCGGGCGGACGAGGAAAACCCGCTTCCCCCAAGCGAGCTTGACGGATTTGAGCATTAAAGTATAATCCAGATGCCCAAATTCCAGCGATAGAGGAAATTTCACAGTAACCCAACACAAAGAAGGGGGTGCTCTCATGATTCTTATCAATTTTTCCCATCCTTTGACCCAGGAGCATATTGCGCAGATAGAAAGCTTTATCAGACAGAGGGTGGAAAAGGTGGTGGAAATTCCTACCCAGATTGACCCTCAGCAGCCCCTTGTGCCACAGGTACGTGCGCTGGCAGACGCAGCGGGATTCTCACCAGTAGAGTGGCAAACTCTGCCGATCTTAATTAACCCCCCGTCGCTTAACTTCATTGCCGTCGTTCTCCTGGCGGAACTTCATGGCCGTATGGGATATTTCCCCCCGATAATACGAATGAGGCCGGTGGTGGATGAGCACGGAAACAGGGTTGTCCCCCCTCGCTTTGAAGTTGCTGAAGTTATAGACCTTCAGACAATCCGTGAAGAAGCACGCAAAAGAAGACAATAGCTGGTCAATGAGGCAAGGCCGGGCCAGGAACATCCCTCAAAAGCGGCGCCAGGTTTACTGAATTTACCACTTAGCTTGCAAGCTTTGCTGCCGCAAGGTATAATCCAAACACAAATAGCAGAAGGAGCGTCAAAATGCTTGAGGCTTTTATCGCTCCTAAGTCTGTGGCGGTTATAGGGGCCTCCAGGGATCCCGCAAAACTCGGTTATGGGGTGCTTTCAAACATCATAAAATCCGGTTTCCAGGGCAAAATATACCCCATAAACCCCAACGCCACTGAAATCCTGGGCTTAAGGTGTTACCCATCTATTCTTTCGGTGCCGGATGAGGTGGATCTGGCGGTTATTGTAATTCCTGCTCCCCTCGTGCTTCAGGCCGCAGAAGATTGCGGGAAAAAGGGGGTTAAAGGTCTAATTGTTATCTCTGCTGGATTTAAAGAGGTGGGAAAGGAGGGTTTAGAAAGGGAAAAAGCCCTTGTAGAAATAGCCAGACGCTATGGGTTACGAATCCTCGGGCCCAACGTCCTGGGCTTTATAGATACCGTAATCCCTCTCAATGCTTCCTTTGCTGCCTCCATGGCCCTGCCTGGTTCCATCGCTTTTATGTCCCAATCAGGGGCACTGTGCACTTCGGTCCTGGATATGTCCATTACGGAAGGGATAGGCTTTTCCAGATTTGTAAGTCTTGGGAACAAAGCTGACCTCAATGAGGTAGATTTTCTGGAACTATGGGAAGAAGACCCCAATACAAGGGTTATAGCTGCCTATCTTGAGGGAGTGGTCAACGGCCCTCGCTTTCTGGAGATAGCCCAGAGGGTCACTCGCTCCAAGCCCGTAATAGCCATAAAGGCAGGGACTACAGGTGCAGGTGCCAGAGCTGTGTCCTCTCACACTGGAACCTTAGCGGGCTCGGAAAAAGCCTACGAAGCCGCCTTTAAGCAATCGGGGATAATAAGGGCAAGGTCGGTGCAGGATCTTTTTGACCTGGCAGTAGGCTTTGCGCGCCAGCCGCTGCTGGAAAAAAACTCCATCGCCATCATAACTAATGCCGGTGGGCCAGGGATAATGGCTGTTGATGCCTGTGAACGAGCGGGACTTAGTATCGCCACCCTCTCTCCCGAAACCATAGCCTTCCTGAGGGGGCGCCTCCCTCCAGCTGCAAGTGTCTTGAACCCGGTGGATGTCCTGGGGGATGCACTGGCAGACCGCTATGCGGTAGCCTTAGAGGCAGTCCTTAAAGACCCCAATGTGGGCGGGGTTTTGGTTATCCTTTCCCCTCAGGTTATGACTCAGGTTGAAGAAACGGCCAGGGCTGTAGGGGAAATCGCTTCTCGTTATTCCAAACCTGTTTTAGCTTCTTTCATGGGGCGCGCTACTATTGAAAGGGGCGTTCGCATCCTCAGAGAATATAGCATCCCCAATTACGAAGTCCCGGAAAGAGCTGTGGCTGTTTTCAAAGCCATGTGGGAATACAAAGAGTGGATAGAGAAACCCATCCCGGAAATTCCAACCTTTGAATTTGATGTGGAAGTTATAAGAAAGACAATAGCTCAAGCCTGGGATGAAGGTCGCCTGTTTCTGGGGGATGCTGAAGCCAGAGCTATTATGGAGGCTTGTGGGATAAAGGGGCCTCGTACTGCTCTCGCCCGCACTCCCGAAGAAGCTGTTGCCATCGCCGAAGAAATAGGCTATCCCGTAGTAATGAAGATAGCTTCCCCTGACATCATCCACAAGACTGACATAGGAGGAGTTAAGCTGAATATCCAGAGTCCTTCCGAAGTCCGGGACACTTTTGAACTTCTGGTTTACAGGGCTACCCGTTACATGCCCGATGCCACCATCTGGGGTTGCCAGGTTCAGCAAATGGTCAGGGGGGGTAAAGAGGTGATAGTAGGGATGAGCAGGGATCCGCAATTTGGCCCCCTTGTTATGTTCGGCCTGGGAGGAATTTATGTGGAAGTCCTCAAGGATGTGTCCTTCAGGATCGCCCCTATATCCAGAGAAGAAGCAGAGGAGATGGTAAACGAGGTGAAGTCAATCCAGCTTCTCAAGGGGGTAAGAGGAGAGCCACCCAGGGATATAAGGGCCGTGGTAGATGTAATCCTAAGGGTTGCGAAGCTGGTTGTGGATTTTCCCGAAATCGTGGAGATGGATATAAACCCGCTTATGGTCCTGGAAGAGGGGAAAGGGGCTATGGCCGTGGATATGAGAATAACTTTAAGCCCTAGAAATTAAAGGAGGAAGAACATGGCTGTGCTTTACATCTCTTCCGTTGAGAAATTTTCGGGCAAAAGCTCTTTTTGTTTCGGGATAGGCAAAAGGCTCAGGCAGGAGGGTCTGTCCGTAGCTTACATGAAGCCTGTAAGCACCGCAGCTCGCCAGGAAAATGGAGAGGTAGTAGACGAAGATGCTCTTTTCTTCAAACGCTATTTTCAGCTCTCTCAGCCTCTTTCGGAAATAGTCCCCATTGCTCTTACCCCCAATGTAGTGGAGGCTATATTAACGGGGAAAATTCGGGAGGATTTTGAAGAAAAGCTCAAGAGAGCGTGCTCCGATTGCGCCAGAGGTAGGGATTTAATATTGCTGGAGGGGGCTGGGACTCTCCGGGAAGGCTATATCGCTGGCTTGTCGGCCCCAAGGGTAACCCAACTCCTTAATGCCCCGGCTCTGATGATAATAAAGTATACCTCAGACCTGGGAGTGGTAGATGATATTCTGGCAGCTCAATCCCGCCTGGAGGATAGGCTCCTGGGGATCGTGATAAATATGGTGCCAAGACCCAGGATGCAGTATGTTGAAGAGGTTATTCGCCCATATATTGAAGCCAAAGGGGTAAAAGTGTTCGGAATTCTACCTCACGAAAGAATCCTGGCTTCTATAACAGTGAAAGAGCTGGTAGAGGTTCTGGACGGGGAAATCCTCTGTTGCCCTGATAAAACCGATGAACTTATAGAGTATGTGATGGTAGGAGCTATGAGCGTAGATTTAGCCCTTTCTTACTTCCGCCGTCGGCCCAATAAGGTAGTTATAACAGGAGGCGACAGGCCCGATATCCAGCTTGCGGCTCTGGAAACTTCCACCAAGTGCGTGGTGCTTACCGGGAATATCCGCCCAAGCCCAATTATCTTGGGCAGGGCCGAAGAAGTGGGAATACCCATGATTGTGGTCCGCCACGATACTTTTACCAGCGTGGAGCTGGTAGAGAATTACTTTGGCCGCAGCCGCTTCTATCAGGAGAGAAAGGTGGCCCGCTTTGAGGAACTCTTGAACGAACGATTCAACTTTTCCCTTCTGCGCTCTTCCCTCGGCTTATGAAAGAACTCAGGGAAAGCCTCCTGGAACACGAGCTAATAATGTTAGAGGTGATAGCTCAGCAGTGGGGGCTGAGCCCGGGTCAGGAAGGGCGACAGGAATTCGTCAAGCGCCTCGAGGCTCGCATGAAGGACCCAGAAGCTTTCAGCAAAATCCTGGGCCGCCTTACCCCGGAAGAGCGCGAAGCCCTTGACAATCTCATCCGCTGGGGAGGAAAAGTTCTGTCCTCTTTTTTTACCCGCCGTTATGGCCCCATAAGGCCTTTCGGACCCGCCAAACTGCTCCGGGAAAGGCCGTGGGAGAATCCCGCAGGCCCCGCCGAAAAACTATGGTTCCTAGGCCTAATTTTCAAGACCTTTGAGCTGACCGAAAGCGGCCTTACCGAAGTCATTTACATCCCCCAGGAGCTTATACACCTCATTCCGGTGTCATTGGAGAAGATGAGCACCAAAGCCCTGGAGCCCTTAATTCCCGCTCATTCATTGCGGGCCAGCCATTACCTGTGTGAAGCCCTCTTTCTTTATCTGGTTTGCCTGCAGAAAGAACCAGCCCAGGCTACTGCTGAGGGCTCTTTGCCCCCCGAGAGGGCTGAATCAATCGTCAGCTTCATCAAAGAGAGAGAAACCTGGCCTCCCACTGGAAATGATGTTTTCTTCACTTTGGTGCAGCATATGGCCATAGCTCTGGGCCTTATAACTTTAGAGGCCGGCAAAATCAGGCCTTTTCCCGAAAGGCTGCGCCCCTGGCTCAAGGCCCCCTCTCACGAAAGGCTGACGGGCCTGTGGCAGGTCTGGCTTGAAAGCGTCTCCTGGAATGAACTTCGTCTCCTCCCAAACCTCATCTGGGAGGAAACAGGTCGCTCCAACGACCCCCGCTTAGCTCGAAGGCGTATAATCTCTTTCCTGGCACGCTGTCCGGGGAATCAATGGGTATCCCTGGATTCTTTCGTTAACTTCATCAAAGAAGAGGAGCCCGATTTCCAGCGCCCCGATGGAAATTACAGTTCATGGTACATCCGCGACCGGGTTACCGGGGAATATCTAATGGGTTTTGAGCACTGGGATAAAGTTGAAGGAGCTTTGATTCGCTTCATCGTTACAGGCCCCCTCTACTGGTTGGGAGTTCTGGAGCTCGGGACGGATGAGAAAGGTAGTGTGAACTCTTTCCGCCTTTCCTCCTGGGGAGAAGAACTCCTCAGTAGAGCTCCCGTTAGACCCCATCCGGAAGAGCCTATAGTGGTTAGGCAGGATTTCACCATCCTGGTTCCCCGCGAGGCCAGCCTCTATCATCGCTTCCAGGTAGAGAGGTTTGCCTCATGGACTGGCTCTACGGACCAGGCTTACCTTTACCTGATAACTCGCTCATCCCTCAAGGAAGCATTCCAGCGGGGTATAACGGTAGAGATGATCTTGGATTTCCTTCGGAGAGCCACTGGGGGGCGTCTTCCATCTGTCGTAGTGCAATCCCTCAGACGCTGGGCGAGGCTCTACAAAACCTTTACCTTACGAACAATAACCGTCCTGGAAGCACCAGCGCCCTGGATTATGGAGAAATTCCGGGAGGAACCGGAGTTCAAAGAACTGCTGAGAACCATGCTTTCCCCCACTATGGCTTTAATAGAGAAACGCGACATACCTAAAATAGAGGAGCTTTTAAACCGGGCTGGCTACTTTTTGCGAAAAGAGACCCCTCCTGAGTCTCAAAGTTAAATTTCAGCTCAGGCTAAAAGGTGCTGGTTGAGCAACACCCTGGCGTTCAGAATCCGAAAACTTGGGTGCAGGCAAACACGCATTAGTTCTTAAAAGACCTGTGGACCTCTTCCCTGGTAGCATTGTGGGGTCTTCTGAGGCGAAAACCAATGAATGGCCTGCGTTTAAACCACCTCAAGGGGCGGTCAGCGGCAAATGCAGGCCAGAGAGCTCTCTTTTTATCGGTGCCCATGTATCTGGCCAGCAGCGCGGAAAGCCTTCTTCTCAATTCTATGAGCTCTTTAGGGGCTAAGCCCTGAATTCTCGCCAGGGTCTCCAGGATCTCAATGGCCTCTCTTAAGTATCCCACTGTAACAGCCAAAAGAGGTGCCATATCCTGTTTTGTCAAATGGATTAGTCCTGGAAGCAAGACTACGGCGGTTCTATTCCGGGGGAACTTGGTCAGAAGAAAGGTTTCCACTCCATAACCGAGGTCCTCTATCTCATCCACCAGGGGCAGTAAATCTGACCTGTAGTAAGCGCGCTGGCCCGTTAAAACCAGGAGAGGGCCGATATCCACCAGCGGAAGAGGGATTTTCTCCTGTATCCCAACACCCAGGACAGCCTTGGCCGAACCGTAAACCAGTGGCAACACCATAAATAGCAAGTGGTGCTGCTTGAGCCCCAAAAGGTGAGCATCGCAGAAAATCACAATTTCACCGGTGGCCTCCTTCAGTCCTGAAGCCATTGCAGCGCCCTTGCCTCTGTTGGTGGGGTGAGTTATGACTTTGATTTTTTCGCCGAACTTTTCAAGTATTCTTGGGGTTTGATCGGTTGAGCCATCATCAACCACGATGAGTTCGCAGGGAAAACCGCTCTCCAGGATTGAGGCAATGGTCGTTTCAATGAACGCCTGCTCGTTGTAAGCCGTTACAATTACTGAAACAGAAGGCAAACTGATTTCAACTTTAAGCCCTTCCCTCACTTTTCCCCTACCTCCTGAAGTAATCCACCCGAAAAGCCTAAAGTAAAGAAATGGGGATATCTTTGATGCAATTCTTCCCGCAAATCCTCAAATACGGCTGGGGCGTAGGGGTAAATGATCTCCAGCATGCGAACGGCGAGCTCTCTTATCTCCCACTGAGCCTGGGGGGAAATGCGTACCCGGAAAAAGTGGCGGAGCTCCCGGAAATTCATCGTGACCACGATGCGGGTAGCTGTGGCGTTAGGTAAAACGAAACGTGCATCTTCCTTGGCAATACCCCGGGCGCGCAGAGCCCGATAGGCCTCTTTTACCTTTTCGGCAAATTGCTCCCATATTTTCCGGGCTTCTTCGTCGTTGGCAATGGAAGGCGGGAGGACCCATTCCGGATTATCCATGGATACATATCGCTGGCTTTCCTGCGAGTAGGAGGCTAACCGGTGGCGGACCAATTGATGGCTGCAAGCTCGGGAGATGCCGCTGATTTCAAAGGTTGCCGAAGCGTGCTCAATTATACTTTCATGCCCGTCGCGAATCCGAGCCTTTATGAAAGAAGCTGGATCTCCATGGCTCTGGCTTCGGTAGCACACCCGGCCGGCATGTTCTATAAGGGCTTCGGGGCTTCCATCGCCCTTTAAAAATCGGGTAATTGCGATAAGTTCAACCCGCATGCCTCACCTCCTTGGAGGAAATTATACTTTGTCCTTTGAGCATCGCCAAGGGTGGCTTCCTGCCAGTGGATGAAGCCCCGCGATTCTTTAACTGTCACAGAGGTGGTGAATCTGGGAACGAGAATCGGGCGCTCAAGGCATAAACCAGGTTAAAGGGTGATTGCGCCAGGGCCTGGAAAAGAACCAGCTGGCAGGCCGAGGGCCTGTCCTCACTGCACAAGTTGTTTGACAGTTTGCCCTCAGCGATTTATAATACTACCAAAGTAATCTATTAACCTTCTCCGGTCACAAGCCTGGGATTGGGTTTAGAAGAGCGCCCAGCCTGAATGTCAAACCTGGGAATTTTTCGCACCTTGCAGCGAGTTGTGCCCCTGTTAGCCTGTCATGAAAAAAGCGATGGCAAGTGATAGTCTAAAGGAGGTTAATATGGCGGAACTTAAAGATAGCTGCGTCAGACCAGCGCGCGGACCAATCTTGCCGGAGGTTGAACCTTCAGTTATGCCTGAAAAAATAGCTTTAAAAGAGGAGGTCAAAATGATAGCAAGAGTTGGCCAGGAAGCCATTGACTTTGAAGCCAACGCCTACATTGAGGGCGTGGGTTTTCAGCCGGTCAAGCTTTCTGACTATAAAGGGAAGTGGATTGTTCTTTGCTTCTATCCGGGAGACTTTACCTTTGTCTGACCAACAGAACTGGCAGCGGTCGCTGCCCGATATGAAGAGCTCAAGGCTCTCGGTGTAGAAGTGCTGGCCATAAGCACCGACAGCCGTTTCGTGCACAAGGTCTGGCAGGAACAGGAATTATCAAAAATGGTCAGCGGAGGCGTCCCATTCCCAATGCTGGAAGATCCGGGAGGGAAAATAGGCAGAGTTTACGGGGTGTACGATGAAGCTGCCGGGGTAGATATTCGCGGCCGATTCATCATTGATCCGGACTTCGTTATTCGGGCGATGGAAGTTTTAACCCCGGAGGTGGGCCGGAATCCCGATGAATTGATAAGACAGATCAAAGCGTTCCAACATGTGCGAGCTACTGGAGAGGTAACCCCATCCGGCTGGCAGCCAGGCAAAACTACTCTTAAGCCCAGTCCAGCGCTGGTGGGTAAAGTTTGGGAGGTCTGGAAACCATAAGGCTTGAAAGGACAGGCTAATCAGGGGCTGGAAAGCTGGCGCGGGCTGGGCGCGTTGAACTGAGCACGATCGGCCACCAGGGCCTGAAATAGATGGTGTGCGCAGGCCCAAAATGTTTCCTCTTCTGGCAGGCAGACCTCAATCCGCCTCTACAGGATTCCCCTTGCCAAATTGACTAAAATGCAGTAATTTAAATTGCTGGGATACAAATTGACCCTGAGGAGGGGGCTATGGCGGAGTTGAGCCGTGAGGAGGCTAAAAAGAGGATAGAAGAGCTGCGCAGGCTTATCCATTACCACAATTACCTTTACTATGTCCTGGATGCGCCCGAAATAAGCGATGCTGAATACGATGCTCTTATGCGGGAGCTTAAGAGGCTTGAGGAACTCTATCCTGAGTTCATTACGCCCGATTCCCCCACCCAGAGGGTCGGAGGCCAGCCGGCAGAGGGCTTTGCCGAGGTGAGACATCCCAAACCCATGCTTAGCCTCCAGGATGCCTTCAACGATGAAGAGATGTGGGCATGGTTCAGGCGTATTTCTAAGATCCTGCCTGAAGGGGTTAAGCCTGAGGATCTGGAGTTTACCGTTGAGCCCAAGGTTGATGGCCTTACGGTAGTGCTTACTTACGAAAATGGTGTTTACGTAAAAGGCGCTACGAGAGGCGATGGTTTTGTGGGTGAAGATGTTACAGCTAACCTTAAGACCATAAAAGCTGTACCCCTTCGGATCCCCGTTATTCCCGATGCTGAGCCCCCTAAGCGCATCGTGGTGAGGGGCGAGGCTTACATGCCTGTGAGTGCCTTTGAGGAGTTCAACCGCCGCCAAGCGGAGCTGGGCCAGAGGACTTTCGCTAACCCGCGTAATGCTGCAGCTGGCTCCATACGCCAACTTGATCCATCTATAACAGCCCAGAGGCCCCTCAGCCTATTTACCTACGCCATTGTGGAAATTGAGGGGGGAAAACCCATAAAGACTCAGTGGGAGGCTCTGGAATACCTTAAATCCCTCGGTTTTCCCGTCAACCCCGAGAACCGACTGGCCAGAAGCTTTGAAGAGGTCATCGCTTTATCCAAGGAACTGATGAAGAAAAGGGACTCTCTGGACTACGAAGTGGACGGAGTTGTGGTTAAGATAAACGATTTAGCCCTTCAGGAAGCCCTCGGCGTTGTGGGGAATGCTCCCAGAGGGGCCGTGGCTTACAAGTTCCCGGGCCGGGAAGCCACCACTAAGCTCCTGGATATCGTGATAAATGTGGGCCGCACCGGCTCTCTCAACCCCGTGGCGATATTAGAGCCAGTCCACGTGGGTGGAGTCATTGTAAAGCAGGCTGCCCTCCACAACGAGGAAGATATTCACCGAAAAGACATCCGCATCGGAGATACCGTAATCGTGAGACGGGCTGGAGAAGTCATCCCCCAGGTGGTGGGACCGGTGAAGGAGCTGCGCACGGGCCAGGAGAAGATCTTCTACATGCCCAAAAATTGCCCTGTCTGCGGAGAGCCCGCAGTCAAGCCTGAAAACGAGGTGGATTATTACTGCGTGAACGCTGCATGCCCAGCTCAGCTTGTGCGTCGAGTGGAATACTGGGCCTCCAAAGGAGCTATGGATATTGAGGGTATGGGAGAGAAGGTTGCAGAACTCCTGGTGAAAGAGGGCCTGGTCAAAGATGTGGCCGACCTATATTACCTCAAGCCCGAGCAGCTTCTCCGGTTAGAAGGCTTCGCTGAAAAGAGGGTAAGCAATCTCCTCAATGCTATAGAAGCCTCCAAGCAGAGGCCTTTCTGGCGTGTTCTGACGGCTCTCGGGATAAGGTATGTGGGGGAAATTGTGGCCCAGACTTTGGCCAAGCATTATCCTTCCATTGATAAGCTTATGGCTGCTACGGAAGAAGAGCTCATGCAAATTGAAGGCATTGGGCCAAGGATAGCCCGGAGCGTGGTGGATTTCTTCTCCAGGCCTCGCCATCGGGAAATCATTGAGAAGCTTCGCCGGGCAGGTGTGCGAATGGCTGAAGAAGTTGAAGTGGTGGTAGAGGGGCCCAGGCCTCTGGCGGGCCTGACCTTCGTGATCACCGGAACTCTATCGGTGCCCAGGGAAGAATTCGCCGCACTGATTGAACGCTACGGCGGAAAAGTAGCCGATGCAGTAACCCGCAAGACCAATTACCTCATAGTAGGTGAAGCCCCCGGTGCTACAAAATACAACCGGGCCCGGGAGCTTGGTGTTCCTATGATAACGGAGGAGGATGTTCGGAGAATGATAGAGGAGGGGATTAAAAGTTGAGTGGAAAAGAGCGCTTTGATGTGATAATAGTGGGGGCAGGGCCCACCGGAATCTTCGCCGCTCTTAAGCTGAGCGAAGAAAATCCATCCCTTAGCATACTGATTCTTGACAAAGGCCACGAGTTGGAAAAGAGACATTGCCCTGCTCAGCGGCCAGGGGGGAAATGCGTCCACTGTAATCCCTGCAACGTCCTCTCGGGCTGGGGCGGAGCAGGAGCTTTCAGCGATGGCAAACTCACCCTTTCTCCCGAAGTGGGGGGTAACCTTGGAGAATACCTGAACGGGGATAAACTTCAAGCTCTTATGCGTGAGGTGGACAGGCTTTACATCCGCTTTGGAGCCGAAAGCCCCATTTTCGGGAATGACCCCGATGAGGTAGAACGGCTCCAGAAAAAGGCGGCCAGGGCTGGCCTTAAACTTCTGGCCATGCCTGTTCGCCACATTGGCACTGAAAATTGCCGCAAAGTTTTACGCAATATGCAGGAAGAGCTCCTGTCCCGGGGCGTGGAATTAAGGATGAAAACCCCTGTAGCCCGTATCCTGACCGAAAACTCCATCGTCAAGGGGGTGGAAACCGAAAGAGGCGAAGTCCTCCAGGCTGATTTCGTGATCATAGCTCCAGGCAGGGAAGGCGCTTCCTGGTTGACGGAAATTGCTAAGGAGTTGAATTTATCTCTGGACCGTAACCCTGTAGATATCGGGGTAAGGGTGGAAGTCCCCGCCGTCGTTATGGAACCCCTCACCAGTGTCCTCTACGAGAGCAAGCTTTTCTATACTTCCAGAGCTTTTGACGACAAAGTCCGGACCTTCTGCATGAACCCCTACGGTGAGGTAGTTCTGGAATATGTGGGGGATGTGGTGACTGTAAATGGCCACAGTTATGCTAACCATAAAACCCTCAACACCAACTTCGCCATCCTGGTGAGCAAGCGTTTCACCGAGCCTTTTAAAGACCCTATAGCCTATGGCAAATCCATCGCCAGGCTGGCCAACCTCCTGAGCGGGGGGGTAATTGTCCAGCGGCTTGGAGACCTGGAGCAGGGACGCCGCTCAACCCCCGAAAGGCTGTCCCGGAGCATAGTAGTTCCAACCCTCAAGGACGCAACACCAGGCGATCTGGGCCTTGTTTTGCCTTACCGCTACCTTGTGGACATCCTGGAAATGCTCAAGGCTATGGATGAACTGGTCCCTGGGGTTTATTCGCCCCATACCCTCCTTTACGGGGTAGAGGTTAAGTTTTACTCTTCGCGCCTCAAACTTACCCCGTCCCTTGAAACCCAGGTCAAGAACCTCTTTGCCGCTGGAGACGGCGCCGGAGTGACAAGGGGGCTGGTCCAGGCTTCAGCTTCGGGCCTGGCAGTGGCTGAGGAAATACTCCGCAGGGTAAAAGAACGATGAAAGAAAATTTCACCCCAATGCTCAAACAATACCGCCAGCTCAAAGCCCTCTACCCTGACGCTATCCTCCTCTTCCGTCTGGGTGATTTCTACGAAATGTTTGACGAGGACGCCAAAATCGCCTCCCGGGAACTGGAGCTCGTCCTCACCTCTCGGCGCTTTTCCAAGACTGTAAAGCTTCCCATGTGCGGGATCCCCTACCACCAGCTTACCACTTACATCGGCAAACTCATAGAGAAGGGCTACAAAATCGCCATAGCCGAACAGATGGAACAACCGGGCAAAGGCAAGCGCCTGGTAAGAAGGGAAATAGTCCGGGTTATAACCCCGGGGACGGTGGTGGAAGAAGGGCTCCTGCCCGATAAGGAAGAGAATTTCCTGGCGGCTATCCTCCGCGGAGATGAAGGATATGGCCTAGCTTTCATGGAACTTTCCACCGGGGATTTCTCAGCCACCCAGGTTGAGGGAGGAAACCCCTTAGAAACTCTCCTGGAGGAACTGGAACGCCTCCGCCCAAGCGAGTATGTGCTCCCGCCTCACCTCGTTTCCAATGAAGCCTTTGTCTCCCGCCTCCTGAACATCCGGAAGGCCCGCATTTCCCCCCACAGAGAGGAGGCCTTCTCCCTTCCTTCTGCTCAGGAAATCCTCTTTTCCCACCTCGCTTCAATCCCCCAGGAACTGAAAGTTTTGCCCCTTGCCCTCAGAGCGGCTGGCGCCTTGCTCTGCTACCTCAAGGAGAACCAGCTTTCGGATCTGGAACACATAAGGGCTATCAGGGTTTACAACCTTTCCACCTACATGAACCTGGATGCCGTCACTTGCCGCAACCTGGAACTCCTGAGAACCCTGCGGGAAGGAGAAACCCAGGGCTCTCTATTCTGGGTTCTGGATCACACCTGCACGGCCATGGGTGCCAGACTCCTCAAACGCTGGATAACCAAACCCCTCTTGGACCCCGAAGCGATAAGGGCAAGGCTTGATGCCGTTGAGAATCTCGCCCAGGATCACCTCCTGCGTTCCGACCTGCGAGCTCTCTTGGATGGCCTCTACGATGTGGAGAGACTGGTGGGAAGGATAGGTTTTGGGAGCGCTAACGCCAGAGATCTTGTGGGCCTGAGGCGCTCTCTGGAGAGGATACCACCGATAAAAGAAACTTTGAGCCGTGCTCAAGCCCCTTTACTTCAGCAACTGAACCATGCTCTTGACCCACTTCAGGATGTAGCCCACCTCATCCGCAACGCCCTGGTAGACAACCCACCAGTTCTGGTCAGGGAAGGGGGGCTCATTCGCCCTGGATACAGCAGAGAACTGGACTCTCTGCGCCGGGAGGTAGCTTCAGGCAGGGCCTGGCTGGCAGAGTATGAAGCCAGGGAAAGGGAGAGGACTGGCATCAAAAACCTCCGGATCCGATACAACGAAGTCTTTGGCTTCTTCATCGAGGTAACCAGAAGTTACCTCCACCTGGTCCCGCCCCACTACGAGCGGAAGGCCACCATCTCAGGAGCCGAGCGCTTCATCACCCCGGAGCTTAAGGCCAAAGAAAGTGAAATACTGGCAGCCCAGGATAAAGCCAGAGAGCTGGAATACGAGCTCTTCATCAGGCTCAGGAGGGAGGTAGCCTCTCGGATGGATCGCCTCCAGCAGGCAGGCCGGATCTTAGCTCAACTGGATGTCCTGTGCTCTCTGGCGGAAGCTGCAGCTCGCTACGGATACACAAAACCCACTGTGGACGAAAGCCTGGTCATAAGCATAAAAGAAGGGCGTCACCCCGTAGTGGAGAGGATGATGCCCGAAGGAGAGCTTTTTGTCCCCAACGATGTTTCCCTGGGGGGTGATGGAGAGAGGCTTCTTGTAATAACCGGGCCTAACATGAGCGGTAAAAGCGTCTACGTCCGCCAGGTGGCCCTTATTACCCTCATGGCTCAAATGGGAAGTTTCGTCCCGGCCAAAGAAGCCCACATAGGCCTTGTGGACAGGATCTTCACCCGCATCGGCGCAACGGACGAAATTGCCAAGGGGCGCTCCACCTTCCTGGTAGAAATGGGAGAAACTGCTCACATCCTCCACAATGCTACCCCCAGAAGCCTCATAATTCTGGACGAAGTCGGCCGGGGCACCAGCACCTACGATGGGATGAGCATAGCCTGGGCTGTAGCTGAATACATTCACAATCGTATAAAAGCCCGCACCCTTTTCGCCACCCATTACCATGAACTTACAGAACTTGAGGAACACCTTGAGGGAGTCAAGAACTACAGCCTGGCTGTGGCCGAAGAAGGAGGAAAGATCATCTTCTTAAGGCGTGTAGTTCGGGGTGGAGCGGGCAAGAGCTATGGCATCCAAGTAGCAAAACTGGCCGGCCTGCCCGAGGAAGTGACGGAAAGGGCGAGGGAGATCCTGGAAAAGGCGGAGAAAGGCTACACACCCCAGCCTCTGACCTTCCGGGAAATAGCTCCTGAACCTGATAGCTTCCTCCTGCCGGCCAATGACAAAGCGGTTTGGGATGTGGTGAGAGAAATCTTCAGGGTGGACATTGCTAACATTACCCCCATCCAGGCTCTTGTCCTCCTTAACGAGCTCCAGAGAAAGCTCAAAGGAGATCTGGGACGGTAACCTTTCCTCCCACCCAGGTAACCCTGACGACTGGCCCGCTAAGTCCTGTCAATTTGTGCAGAATTTTCCCGAACTTTTCTGGCTCCCCTGAAGTGAAAAAAGTGTAACGGCCTTTTGGCCCTTCTTCCCGCAAAAGCCCACGACCTTCCAGCACCCTCTTCACCTGACGAGCTACTGCCTCGGATGGATCCACTACCGCTACTCCAGGGCCAGCCACCTTTTCCAGGGTTTCCCTTAGGAAAGGATAGTGAGTGCAGCCCAGGACCAGTACGTCTATCCCTTCTTTGAGGAGAGGTTCAAGCTGGGCTTTTACCTTCTCTTCAGCCTCCTGGCCGTTAAGGAGTCCTTCTTCCACCATCTCCACCAGACCAGGACAAGCTTTAGTGTAAATTTCCACCCCTTGCCCGAACCTCTCTACCAACCGCTGGAAGAGAATCCCCTGGAAGGTGGCTTTTGTGGCGATAACCCCTATTTTCCCGTTTTTCGTCACAGTTACGGCCGGTTTAACGGCTGGCTCCATTCCGACTATGGGGACAGAGAAACGTTCCCTGAGGTAATGGAGGGCAGCAGCAGAGGCTGTGTTGCAGGCAACCACCACAACTTTGGCTCCCTGTTCTATCAAAAATCCGGTTATGGCTTCAGAAAAAGCCCTGACTTCTTCCAAAGAACGCTCACCGTAAGGAAGATGAGCGGAATCAGCAAAGTAAAGGATATCTTCAAAGGGCAGAAGCCGGGTTACCTCTCGCCAGACCGAAAGCCCTCCTACTCCAGAGTCAAAGATTCCGATGGGGTCCTGTTTTGAAGGCAATTTTACCTCCCATCATCTGCGGCGTATTGCCCTATAATGTATGGCTTCGCCGTAAAAGGCTGCTTTGGCAGCTTCCATCACCGCCTCGGAGAGAGAAGGATGGGGGTGGACCGTCCAGGCCACCTCTTGAGCTTTGAGCTCCAGGCGAACCGCCAGAGCCAATTCGCCTATCAGTTCCCCGGCCCACGGCCCCATTATGTGAGCCCCGATGATCTTCCTGGAGCCTTTCTCACATATAAGCCGCACAACCCCTTCAGCTGAATCCATAGTCCAGGCTCTGGCGTTGGCTGTAAAGGGGAAACTGGCCACCTCAAAATCCACCCCTTCCTTCCTGGCCTCTTCCTCCGTGAGGCCAACTCCGGCTATTTCCGGGAAAGTGTAAATACAGTAAGGGATGGCACGATAATCAGGGGTTCGGTGGTGGCCAAGAGCGTTTTCAACGGCTATCTCCCCTTCATAGGAAGCCTTGTGGGCCATTAATGCCCCTCCCACACAATCCCCGGCCGCAAAAATGTGAGGGATTGAAGTCTGAAGGTAACCGTTCACCTTCACAAACCCCTTATCCAGCTCTATCCCGATTCCATCAAGGTTAAGGCCACGGGTATACGGTCGCCTCCCAACAGCCAGGATTACTTTTTCGGCCAGGAAGTGGAAGGGCTTCTCTCCGGAACAAACCACCTTAAGCTTGTCTCCTTCCGGCTCTATCGCCTCTACTTTAACCGAAGTTATAACTTCAACCCCTCGCTTCTTGATAAGAGCGAGAAATCTGGAAGCAATGGCTCCATCGGCAGGCGGAAGGATGCGGGGAAGAAGCTCCAGCACTGTGACCTTGCTGCCCAGACTGCTATAGAGGGTGGCAAGCTCCATGCCTATAACGCCAGCCCCGATTATAACAATAGACGAGGGTATGCTTTCCAGTCTGGTTATCTCATCCGAATCTGAAACCCCCGGGAGATTGGCTCCGGAAATTGGAGGGATTGCTGGCTCTGAACCCGTGGCCACAAGGAAATTGCGGGCCCTGATACGTTGCTCGCCTTCCCTCGTCGTAACCTTCAGGGTCAGGGGGTCCAGGAAAGAAGCTTCCCCCTGGAAAATGGGGATGTTGTAGCTCTTTAAGAGGGTTTCAACCCCCTTTACCATTTTTTCCACCGTTTTATCTCTGAAATCCCTGAGGCTTTCAAGGTTAAACCCATCAAAGCGGGCCTTTACCCCCCAGTTAGGGGCTTTTTGGATCAACTCGGCTGCCTCTGCTGCGTGGAGGAGGGCTTTGGAAGGAATGCACCCCCGGTTGAGGCAGGTTCCTCCAATACGGTCCTTTTCCACCAGGGCAACCCTGGCTCCAAGCTGGGCAGCTCTTATAGCCCCCACATATCCTGCTGGCCCGGCCCCTACTATCGCCAGATCAAATTCCAATTCCTCCATTTCCACCTCCAGGGATAAATTAAAAGGGGGGTACCCGAGGGCACCCCCCGTCTTACCGTTAAGTTTTACTTCGGTATCTTGCCCACCACGTTGTCCACGAACCAGTCCATAGTCCAGAGCTCGTGGTAGGTGGCGCGGCGCCCAGGCTCTATCCTGAGCTTGCCATCCTGGTCATAAATGGGGCCAGTGAAGGGGTCAAAGAGGACGGTGGGCTCCTTCATCTGGGCCAAGCGCTTGAAGACCAGGTCATACACGCTTATCTCGCCGAAGATGGGGTCCTTCACCTTCTTGGCCTTGGGAGCATCCTCAAACTTGGGGTTAATGGGAACTCCGAAGTCAGCCCCGAGCTCCACAGCCTCTTCCTTGAGGAGCCACCAGTAGTCCACGTTTTCCAGGTTCTGGTTGGTGTAGACGCCTAGGTAAATCTTCATGAGGATGTCCTCGTAAATTTTCTCCCAGTGAACCAGCTGGCCACTAACCACGGAGTTGGGGCCGTACTGGAGCATTGGGCTGTAGTGGGCGAAAGTGTAAACAGGCTTGCCCTTCTGGGTAGTGTATTCCTCGCCTACCTGGATCACGGCAGGGGAGTCTTCGGTGAAGGCCAGGACATCAGCCCCATCGGCGATCATAGCTTCGGCTGCTTCGCGGGCCTTAGCCGGATCGTACCAGGAGAAAAGCCAGCGGACATCCACCTTTGCATCGGGATTAACCTCTTTCACGCCCAAGGCGAAGGCATTAATGTGGCGGATTACTTCGGGGATGGGGTGAGCAGCAACATAGCCGACCTTCCCGCTCTTAGTGAGGGCTCCAGCCATCAGGCCGTTGAGGTAGTAAAGCTGGTAGAATTCAGCAAAGTAAGTGCCCACGTTCTTGGCTCGCTTATATCCAGAGCAGTGGAAGAAGATCTTATCGGGATACTTCTTACCTGCTTCTATAGTAGCGTCCATATACCCGAAAGAGGTAGTGAAGACTACATCTGCTTTCTCTTCTACCACGAAGCGGTCCAGATAACGGGCAACGTCAGCCTCAGGGACGGATTCGGCGTAAACGGTCTCAAGCCAGTCCTTGAATTTTTCCTGGACATACTTGCGGCCAACATCGTGGGCGTGGGTCCAGCCGTAATCTCCAATGGGGCCTACATAGATAAAAGCGGCCTTTATCTTTTTAATCACAGGCTTTTCTACAACTATGGGGGTAGGGGTAGCACAGGCCGCCAGCAAAGCAAGAACGGTAAAAACGGCAATGATCAGAAGGAGCCTCTTGCGGTGCATACAATCTCCTCCTCAAAAGATTTGCCCATCCAAGGGCAATTTTAGTATAGCATAGGGGAAATTTTTTGCCAAGTCTTAAGCCTCGGAAAAAGGTACAGATAAACCAGAGCAGCCTGGCCGGTGGGGCGCTGGATAATGGGCCCGGAAGGCTCGGCCAGGGACAACATACCACTACCATCTGAGTATTAATTGTTTTTGGGCTAACCAGAGCGTCTTCTCCACCTCCTGATAGGAACTGACAGCCCGAGCAACCCGGAAAAATTCCGTCCCGTAACGGCCGCAGGTGAAGGTCACTGACTTTTATTCTGGGGAGCAAAGAAAACAAGCAGTTGCGAGCTCGTTCCCTTAAGGTTACCGGTTGATCGCTCATCCTTTTTCAAACTCCGCCAATCGCGTACGCGATGGCCGCACTTTTGCTTCCAAACTGAAAGCGGTTAAAATTTAGGTGACGATTTTAAGGAGGAAAACCTTGGAAAAAACCTCCCGTCTTCCAGGATTCTATAGGCTAAGTTTGCAGGAAAGAATCGAAATTATAGCCCACTGGGCAAACCTTTCCCCGGAAGAAAAAGCGCTTTTAGAAAAAAGCCTTTCCCTTGAACAGGCTGAAAAAATGATAGAAAACGTAATAGGACTCTTCCCTTTGCCTCTGGGGGTTGCTGTCAATTTCCTCATAAACGGTAAAGATTACCTCATTCCAATGGCCATAGAAGAGCCGTCAGTAGTGGCGGGGCTGAGCCATGCAGCGAAACTCGTCAGGGAAGGGGGTGGTTTCCAGGCTGAAAGTTCTGAACCTTTAATGATAGCTCAGATCCAGGTGATGGACATTGTGGATATGGAAGAAGCGACGCAGAAGATCCTTGAGGCTCGAGATGAAATTTTCCAACTGGCTGATGCCAAACATCCCACCATCGTTTCCCTGGGAGGAGGGAGCAAAGGGTTAGAGATAAGGAAATTCCCGGATACCCCCGCGGGCCCCATGCTGGTAATCCACCTCCTTTACGACACGAGAGATGCTATGGGGGCCAATGTAGTTAACACCGTGGCCGAAACAATAGCTCCTTTTATAGAAGAAATCACAGGGGGTAGAGTTATCCTGCGTATTCTTTCCAATCTCTCCGACCGCCGCTTAGCTCGAGCTCGATGCCTTATACCGTGGAAAGCGCTTGAGAGTAAAGGGCTGCCGGGAAAAGAAGTGGCCAGGAGGATTGTAGAGGCCTGGGCCTTAGCAGCAGTGGACCCATACCGGGCTGCGACTCACAACAAGGGGATAATGAATGGAATAGACGCAGTAGCTATAGCAACTGGAAACGACTGGAGAGCTCTGGAAGCAGGAGCTCACGCATACGCCGTTCGAAATGGGCAATATGGGCCATTAACGACCTGGAAGCAAAATGAAGAGGGGGATTTGGAAGGTTTCATTGAACTACCTATAGCTGTAGGCACAGTGGGGGGAGCTACCAGAGTTCACCCCGTAGCAAAATTATGCCTTAAAATCTTGGGAGTCGAAACTGCGAAAGAATTGGCCCAGGTTATGGCCAGTGTTGGGTTAGGCCAGAATTTAGCAGCCCTCCTAGCCCTTGCTACTGAAGGAATACAAAGAGGTCACATGAAACTTCACGCTCGTCAGGTTGCTATAGCGGCGGGCGCTACCGGGGAACTCATAGATTTAGTAGCCAAGAAAATGGTAGAAGAGGGCGTTATAAGCCCTCGCAGAGCGAGCGAAATTCTTCAGCAATTAAAAAGGGGTTAACCCTTTTTTTCCTCCCCCTTTTCTTCTTCATCAAGCCCGGAAGTTGCTTTGCGAAACTCCCTTATGCTCTTGCCCAGGGCTCCCCCCAGCTCCGGCAATTTCCCCACGCCAAAAATTATTATAATAATCAAAAGGATAATCAACAGCTCAGGCACTCCCAGGTGAGGCACCTTAGACCTCCTTCACCGAATGATTTGCGGGTAGATTATATCACACCTACCGCGTGGGGCAAATTGAGGCTGGAAATACTCAGGGGAAGAGTTCAAATTCCGCAATTTTAAGGCTCGTACCTAGAATATTGCCTAACTCGTCTCGAAGGAGCAAACGCCCCTCAGTGATGGGATCGTAGGCTCCGATGGAAAGGACATAATTGCCCTCTGATCCTTCCGCTGGGATAGGCAACTCATAAACAGCGCATATACATTCGCTTGGAATCCAGCTGGTTGTTGGATATTTGCCATAACCTGGGGTAGTGTCCACTTGGCTTACGAGGAAAGTTGAGGAAAATAATCTTTAAGCAAGTGCGCCGTCCTCACAAATATCTCCTCAAAGGACATGGTCTCGCTTCCCCTGACATAAAACATGCAGGAACAAAAGCTCCTGCAAGGTGCAGGAAATGGGGCCCTGTATCGGCACGAGCTAATACGTCGGGGAGGAGCATTATTGCAAAATTCAGTAAGGCAAAGAAATACGAGTTCAAACGAACCCGCAGAACAGCAATCACTATGCCTGCCCAAAAAAACGCGGCTATTAAAAGGCTAAAAAGGGGCCTCCCCGCAAGATTGTGTCGCCATGTTCCGTCACCTGTGAAACCAAAAAGGGCCACATGTTCTGAAATCTGCCTGACGAGGAGCGGAATAAGCTTTCCCTGATGAACCTGAGGGTTAAAAATAAATTGATTAACGTAATGAGGCGACTTGAGAAAGGTCATTAAAAAGGGCAAAGAAGATATCCAGAAGCCTGTCCAGAAAAGCGCCGCTTCCTTGAAAGCTCTTTTTATCCAGACCGTCCAGAAAATGATTCCTGCAAATATCAGAGCAAAAGAAGCCTGATAGCAATAAAAGCTTAGACCTAAAGCAATCCCTCCACAGGCAAAAGCCCAATTTTCCTTCCTATTTAGCCCACGCCAAAGCATGTACCAGGTAAAAGCTTGGACCAAAGGCAAGGGGTTAGGAGGAAAAGCCAGACGATTAACATGCCCACAAGCGAAGGTTATTGCGTAAAGCCCTGAAGCCGCAAAAGCCATTCAATATTCCACCAAGCGCTGCTCTACACATAGCGCAGTAGCCGATTGCCCCGTAATTAACGTTGGTAGGGCTGCTAAATAGGAAAAAAGTGCCAAGCTCTGAAATTTGGAACACATATCCTTCAAGGATGCGGAGGGTAATATAAACCCACTCTGCCTCGGCGCTGTTCAGGCCAGGAGGCACTGGGCTGATTTTCCAAAGCCTGAAAAAAAACTCCGACGGCTGTTATAGCGATTATTAACGCAATATCCAGCAAACGATAGCCTTTTTCTCGTTTATTTCGCTAAAACTGTTGTGATGGTGACAAGATTTGCCCATAAAATCTTCACCTTCGCTAATTTCGCATGATCCAAACCATTTTCGAAAACGAAACGGCCTTGGTCGCTGTATAGCACTAAAATTAATTCATACTCGCCTGGCATTTGAGGCAATCTTAAGGCATATCTTGCGGTAAACCATCCTTCCTTTTCTGCCTCCTCAGGTTTCATCAAGAAAGAGACAGGATAATCGATTTGGGACGCCACCCGGCCTGCTTCGTCCAGCAGCTGGAGGGATGTTTTCCAGTCCCATAAAGTGACTAAAGGCAATCTCCATTTCAAGTCAACATAGAGAAAATCCGAGGGTTCTAATACTGAGCCATGAGTTTTTACAACGTAACCTGATATCTCTGCGTTTTCTTTTAATTCCCCTGAGGCTATTACGTTCTTGCCTCCCTTTTTGAACCTCACCAGCCTAACAGAGGGCCCAGTCCACTTGTTTTCAGCGAGATAAAGATGCTCAGCCAATGCAAACTCAACCCATCGCTCGGAAGAAGTTTCAGCAAGGCCCTGCATAACAACCCACACATCCTCAGCATCGCTTATCAATTGCCACAATTGTTCTCTCCATTTAGGCCGGCCATCTATGAATTGCTCTTTTATTACAACAATATGATGGGGGCAGAGGCCCTTACAATAATTGAGCATCGCTACACGAGGAATATAAGCCCAGGGCGGTTCACCCCACATGTAGATTATAAGTTTGCTATCCGGGCTTCGCTCTTGCCGCAGAAGCCTGTAAGCCTCTACAAAACCGCTTTTACTCCCAAATTCTTCATCCAGATACGAAAGTTTTAAAATCAAAGCGACTGAAATTAAGAGTAGAAGGGCTAAAATTTTTGCGTTAAAACCCATTTTGTGCGAAATATTTGTTGCATTTTTGAGAGATAATGTGGCTAAAATTAATAAGCTTGATAGAAAGATGAATAAACCCCAATGCATGCCAGTGGAAGATGCCCAGACTACTTCGGCTTTGGTTATGTTTAATAAGCGCCAGTGATTTAACGGTGGGGAGGTGCGCAAGTTCCATGTGAATTCCTTAAGGGTTATGCCGGCTTTGAAAACTTCCTCATAGAAAGGATAAGCCATTATACTTTGCATAGCTGCAAACATCGTGCTCAATAACAGGAGCACACCGAAAATTATGCGGAAGAGCTTTTTATTCCAGAAAGTTTCTAAAGTTTCAGCCAAAGGGAGCGATAAGAATGGTAAAACGGGGTTCACTTGCCTCGGGCCCCAGCCCCAGAAACCCCACCAGAAATGCGCACGTGTGGAAGCGAACAGATAAATTAGCCCAAGACTCGCTAAAAAGAGACCTCTTCCGAACTTCCTGTAAAGGAATCCCGGTAAGCCAGGGAGGGTTAACCATAGTATGGGACAGAATATCAAAAGCCCCCATCCTGGGCTGACCAGCAGCCCAGCTAAATTGTGAAGATCGGGGAAAGCTTCGCTGAGCCTTTGAGGAAAAGGCACGTAATTTTTAACTAGAAAGTGAAAGAGGACAATTGCGGACAGAATGAGGCAAAGCAGTATCAAGGCCTTTGATTTAAACCCCATGGAAAACCATCTATTCCAAAAAGCTGCAGGCTCCTTCCGTATGTAGAAGATCCACATTAAATACAGGCTGAAGGGAAAAATGAGAAAGGAAGTGGTTCGTTTTGTAATGGCTACCCAGGTAAATACTAAAAACCACCCGAGCAATCTTTTGAAACCGCCTTTTTCCTGATACCTCAAGAGCATGAAGGCTGCCAGAGTAAGCCCCATGGCCGCAAGGGGTTCCCTCAACAAATAGCCGCTGTAAGGCCAGGCGAGAGTCCCAACTCCATAAGCGATGGCCACAGCTGTAGCAGTCCCAATACCGTAACCCAACTCTAAAAGCAAAAGCACAATTATTCCACCAGTAACAGCGGTTGCAAAAGCGTTCAGAAAGAGCAAGATTTGATAAGTTCCAAAAGTTTCTACAAGTTGGCTTACGACCAGTAAGGGAACTCCTAAAGCATACAGACCTATATATTGCAGGTGGCCAGATTCAAGGGTATGAAAACCCGAGCGCAAGGCCTGGCTCATTTTGTCAATGAATAGCCACTCATCAGGTGAGTGGGAAGTGCCTTTGTAGCTCCAGAGATAGAGGGTGAAAAGAAATAACATCACACTAATTACGGCTCGTTTTTTCTGCCTTCCCATTGGTAGACCCTCGCTTCTAAGAATCCAACAGATAGGGCTCGTTCATCACCGCCCTTCATTTCGGCGATTTCAGAGGGTTTTAACGCATAAGCATATTCAAAGGTCAATTCATTCCACCCACGCCTAATTTTGGAACGAGGAAGCAAGATTGTGCCCTCCCAAAGCTTGCAATCCTCCCATTTGTGCAGGGCAATTTCTTGCCCATTTATTCTTATCGCCATTGTTTGTTGTTTTTCCGGAACGCAGAAAGGAAAAGCCTTCAGCTTTAATACATAGTCTTCTCGCTTTGGGGCAAGCCACTGAGCTTTAGATAATAGCCCTTCAGCCCAAATTCCCCATTCTTCTTTTCCGGACCACCCATCTAACCTGACCAGATTCATTGGATCTTCCATGTCTTTAACTTTAGCCACGCAAATTTTGTAAGACCAGGGTGAAATTTCCTCGACGGGGGCAAAACAACCTATGGGTATAAACACCGGGTTTGTGTTAATTAATCTCCACATAGCCTCTTCTTTACCACCATGCACAAAATGCACGAGGAGATATCTAATACGATACTGTTGGAGCAAGAGGCCTATATCAGGCCTGGCCAGAGCGTCCTCATTTTGCAAGAGATGTGCCCATAATGCGAAGAAATGTTCGGGTAAAGAGGAGCCTAAGCCAGAAGCTGTTGGTTTTTGATGCAATAGGGTTGCCCACAAGTTCTCTGGTCTGAGGGTAAGGGTAGGAAAAGCAAGGTCAGCGATGCCCTCTCCTGGTTCCAAAGTTTGTCCAGTTATCCAAACATAAGCAGGATGAAGGTTGAAATGAAGGGGCAATTCGCTGGTCGGATAAGGGAGTGTCTCTATTAACCACAGGATTGCAATAACGTAGCGAAGCCCCTTAGGAAAGCTTCTTAGAGCTAATCCAGCTAAGGTTATAACCCCTAAACCCCCGACAAAAGTGTAACGGGACGCAACGCGGCCGACCTCCCAAAAGGGAACTAATGCTGTTAGTAGAAAACCGGGCAAGGGGAATCCTGAGTCAAAGGGCAAATCGGGCTGAGAGCTCCTGAATATTCCGGGTTTCAGCACATGTCCCAGGCGCCATATTAAAGTGTTTAAGGGCCGGAAAAAGGAAGCCTGAATAACTTCTCCATCCCATTTAAGCAACGGACCAAGGCCTAAAATTAAGCCGACTACAGCTAAGGTTAAGGGGCTTCCGGGAAGGGTTTTATTTCTCAAAAGGACAACTATACCAGCTAAGGCTAAAATGAATGTGATTAGGCCTAGGCTTGGGGTTTCGGTCTCGCTGTATGGGCCACGGTAGAGGGAACGCGCAAACTTTTGAATTAAAGGTAAAGGGTGGTAAGCAGAAGGAATGAATAGACTGTTCAGGCTTGCTCCCCAGTACACATTGTGATCTAAGCCAAAAAACAGGGTGTTATCTTGCCAGCGGCCAATTATTTGAAGCACGAGCACAGGTGAGGCCACCAGGCATGCTATAATGGCTGTAATAAAGGCCTGTTTAAGCCTTTTTAACTGGAAAATCTGAGATCCCCACAGGGCAAAAACCATCGCCCCCATGAATATGCCGTAGAGGACGAAGTTGACCATTAACCCCCATATTAAGCCAATTATAATGGTTAAAGTTCTTTCCGCCTGAGGCGAGGAGACACGTTTCAGCTTTTCTATAGCCAATGCGAGCCACGGCAACAAACTAAAGCCCCATAGCATGTGCATGTGGCCTTTAACCCGGGAAAAGTGCATGCTTGAAAAGGTGAAAACTATGGCAATTATAAGAGCGGGAAATTTGGGTGTAAAAAGCCGTGCGAAACGTAACGCTCCCGAAAAGGAGAAAGCAAGAGATATCATGGCTAAAATATTGTAGGCAAAAGCTTCCCCGCCGAGCTCATACAGGGGCAATGCCAGGATGAAAAGGAAAGGTGTATGGGCCAATGTAGTTGTATGCCATCCAAGGGGGTGGAAAACAAAAGGGGTGAACCAGGGAGGGATATGGCGCACAAAAATAGTTTCATGATACCACCGAATTCCCCATAACACTTCCAGCACGTCTTCGTAAGCTGGTAAATGGGTAAAGATATTTTGCACTCGCCAGCTCCATAGGAGAAACAAAATAAAAGGCACCCATTGTACAAACCGTTCAGGTTTTCCGGGGATTGAAATCATCCTTTTTAAAAGCGGTTTCGCAGCCGTGCAGTTCAAAGTTCTCCCTCTTTTGAGAGCTCTGAAAGCTTTATATCACCCAAGGGCCATTAAGTCAAAATTTGGGAGTTTATTAGGTTTAGAGTTCAGACTCCGTTATAATTATGGGGGCAATTCAGCGTTAAGGTGTTGGCGATGGGGCGTTTAAAGACTTCCAGTTTATTTGTGTTGCTTCTATTTCTATCCATATTCCTTATGGCCTTGCGAGCTCCTGTTGACACTGACATGTGGTGGCACCTGGCAGCGGGCCGTTATTCCCCAGCTTTAAGACCGTTGAATTTTGATTTTTTCTCCCACACCGTTGAGGGAACTCCCTGGCTTAACCACAGCTGGCTTTCTCAGCATTTCTTTTACGGCCTTTACCGAATTGGGGGGCTTCAAGCAATAGCTCTAGCGACAGCTTTTATTGTTACTTTATCTTTTGCCATTATTTATTCCAGTCAAGGCAACCCTTATGTGAAAGGTTTCTCTTTGCTTGTGGCTGCCCTGGCCTCCTCCGTGGTTTGGACACCCCGCCCGCATCTTTTTTCTTTCCTGGCATTTGCTTTCATTATAAACCGCCTTGAGAGGTTAAGGGGGAGAACCGATGTCATCCTTCTGCCTTTTGTCTTTATGCTTTGGGCTAACTTGCACGGAGGATACATAGCAGGTTTAGCGGTAATGCTCCTTTCTTTGGTAGGAAACTTGGGAGATTCTTTGCTTTACAAAGATCCAGAGGCCAGAAGGAAAGCTAAACTTTTGGCTTTAATCCTACCTCTAACGCTTTTGGCCATTTGTTTTAACCCCTGGGGTTTTGAGCTTCTGCTTTACCCTGTTAAGACTTTGAGGATTAGAACCCTGCAAGCCTACATTCAAGAATGGGCCTCTCCTGACTTCCACATCCTGGCTAACCACCCGGGCATATGGCTCACGATTGCTATTATGCTGATCCTGGCTTTTTCCAAGACCTCGGTTAAATGGGCAGACCTATTGCCTCTTTTAGGATTCTTTTACCTTTATCTTTTAGCTGTTCGCAACATAGCTTTCTACTCTTTGTTGGCCGGGTTGACTCTCATGCGCTATGGGGAAGTTGCCCTCCAGCGCTTTGATTTCCTTCGCCCTTCCAGCAAGCGCAGCTACTTGAACACGTTAATCCTGATCTTAGCTTTAGCGGTGGCAAGCTTTAGGGCGTACCATGTTTTGAAGGAGCAATCCATACAAGCACAGGAGCAAAGCAGCTTACCGAGGAACGCGGTAGAATTTAGCCTAAAAGAAGGGCTTACGGGTAATCTTTTTAACAGTTACAATTGGGGCGGTTATCTTATTTGGCACCTTTACCCTTATTGTAAGGTGTTCGTAGACGGAAGAACTGACCTTTATGGTGAAGAGATTTTGAGGGACTTCCTCCGAGTGGCCAGAGCAGAGGAGGGATGGGGACGAATTTTAGAGAGGTATAAAGTGAAGATTGTAATCGTTGAAAGAGAAGTTCCCCTTGTCCGCTGCCTTGAATTACAAAAGGGGTGGCGCAAAGTTTACGAGGATTCCCTCGCGGTGATTTTTGTTAGGGAAGGATCGTTAAGCCAGTAGCCAAGGGCCAGAACAGCAAGGATGTATCCCAGATAATTTTCGTTCAGGAAACGGGAGAAGTAGAAAAAGATAAAGAGGGTGAGGCCGTAGGCCCAGAGAGCGACCCTGAGAGATGGATATCGGTATAAGCGAAGCCCTAAAGCAATAGCTACCGGGAGGGTAAATGTTATCTCCAAAATCCAGAAAGGGAAGTAACTGAGGCGGGATTCCACAAGCCCAAGGGCAAGGATAAAATTAGCTATACCCCAGCCTCTGATCTGGTAGGAGATTTTAGCGGTTCCGGCTGCCCATCTCCATACATCATCCACCATGGCCTCAGGATCCCAGAGGAAAAATGGTGTTACGATAACCAAAAATGCTAAGGCGAAGGCTACAATCGGGTAAAGAAGGGCACGGGTTTCACCTTTTTCCCTCCAAAGATAGAAGAAGTAGAACGGAACAAAAAACCACGCAGTAGGCTTAGAGGCACAGGCTAAAGCAAGGAAAACAGCTGAAGCAATCTCTCCTACCTTGGTCTTAACCTTGACCAGAAACCACAAGCTCAACACCAACCAGAATAGGACAAAGGAATCATTTTGTCCGAAGATTACGTCACTTCCCATGATCGGGTTAAGGCCCAGAACTGCCACTAATTTTAACCTATTTTCAGGTTTGGGAACAAAGAAGGAAACCATAATCAGGGTCAGAACAAAAAGCACAAGGTAGACGAACCGCTGGTCATACCATCCCAGAGAAGCTTCGAAGATTCGGTAAAAGGGCCAGGGGAAAAGGAAGGTCCAAGGTAAATAGGGGTAGTGATAAAGGGCTGTTTTATAATCCAATCCCCATTCGGCCATCGGGGTGTCAGTGTAGTCTTCAACATAGGGATTTTTTCCTGCTTGTAATAACTTGATAGCCTCTTCTGTCTGGATAACTCCGCCGTCGTGAGTGTATGAGGCTGGTCCTGCCTGATGCCTCAGCATTATAAAAAGCACAGACTCCGCTATGACGGTGGAGAAAATTATCCCAAAAATTATGCCAAGTTTGAGGCTGTAAAGCTGTGGCTTTACTATGTCCATCAGCAAATAAAGAGCCACAAGGCCGAAGGTTGTGGAAATAAGCAGAAGAGATAGAGGGTCAGTAAGCCAATCTTTAAGTAATTCCTGAGCCTTGGGACTCAAAATCAAGCTGGTAAGGGGTAAGGAAGCTACATCCTGATGGCGCTGGGGCAGAACGAGTTGAGCGAGGGTATCAATCCTTACCCGGGCTAAAACCAGTATGAATAGAATAAGAGCATCCGCCGATGGAATAACTGCACCTCCAAATTTTTGGTTTAAATTTTACCCCAAAAGGATCCGGGGAGCAACCTAACGTTTATATCTAAAATCTGCACTTGCCCTGCCCAGCATGAAAGGCAGTAACAGCACGACGCGTTCATCGTCAGTATGCCGAGGAGGCTTTCTCCATATAAAGTCCCAGAATTGCCAAAGCAGGCTCACCGCCTGCTCAGAGCCGGGAAATTTTTCCATGCTTTTGGCCATTAAAGCAAGGGATGTGCAAAGCCTTTTCTCCAGCCTCTACAGCCCTTGGTCTCATGGGTTATCGTTTAAATGCTCCACCCCAGCAGAGGCCAAATACCGCTGGCCGAGTTTTTCACAGCCCGTCAGGAAAGTGAGAGGTGCTTAAATCCGGAAGGTCCGGAGCAACTTTGTCCCGTTAACGCTACCTGGGCGATAAGTGCGAGTCAGGAAATGGAGCCCGTTCGCCCATTGCAAGTGGTCCTCTTGCTCAGCGCATGGGTGATTTTCTCCATCTCCAAAGCCTCTTTCTCATGCTGACGTTTGCCCTGCCCATTTGCTTTTATTGAAATAAAGTCGAACTCGTTTACAGCTCTGGTTCAGGTGTCCAGGCGTTCGTATTCCAACAGGCTGCGCATCAACTGCCGTGAAGATAATCATGTGGGCGTTGATAAAGTGCGGAGGCATTACGGATGGCGAAACATCGGCTTATCTCGCTGCCAGGGTTTAGCATTCTATGGGAAGGCGGGGGAGGGGATGTGATTTGTCTCCGGGGCAAATCGCTTGTTGGGGTTAACTTTTTGCCGGGCCAGGTGACTTGCCATCTGCAAGGTCTGGGCGACGATGGCCAGTATGCTGGGGCCACAGGTGGGGCCGCATCCATCCTGCTCTCGGGTAAAGCATGGCAACATTTTACATGATGGGACACGCCCTTTTGCCCTTTTATGTCCCCTTGTGCTATAATAATCCCTGTAAAAGTCAGGGCCGGAGGAAGGGTATGGAGCTCAGGGACTATCTGAGAGTTCTCAGAAGGCGGGGGTGGATAATACTGGTCCTTATGTTTCTCACCTCATTGAGCGCTTTCCTTTTCAGTAAATGGCAAATTCCCGAATACAAAGGCTACATCACGATTCAGTTCCGAGCTGCAAGGGCTGACTGGGGTTTAGCTAATGCCGCCAAAACCCTTCTACCGAGCTTCCGTAATTTCATCGCTAACGAAAAGACAGCCCAGCGGACTATAGAAAGGCTCCAGCTTGACCTTACCCCCCAGCAGCTTTTAAGCAAAGTCGCCACAAAAGCCGATGAAACTGATTTCACCCTCAGGCTGGAAGTTAGGGATTACGATGGCCCCCTTGCCCAGCGCATAGCTCAGACCATGGCTGAAATCTTTGTGGAAGACCAGACCGAATGGAATCAGCGTCAGGATAAGCAGGATCGGGTTGAAGCCTTTATCCTTAACAATGCCCGCTATACCCTCTATAGACCACAAACTAAAATGAATGTCCTGGCGGGAGCGGTTTTCGGTGCTCTGCTGGGGGTAATTATCATTTTCTTCCTGGAATGGCTTGAGGCCGATATCCTCTGGGCGGGAGAAGATGTGGAAAGACGCCTTGGCTTGCCAGTGCTGGGTGCGATTCCTACTTATTCTTCGGAAACCAGGCTTGCCTCCCCAAGGATAAAGCTAAGAAGGTGAAAAGGAGAGAAAATGAAGGGAAACATTTCGCCAGATCTTATTACAATCCACCACCCGCGTTCGCCCATAGCAGAAGCTTACCGTATTTTAAGGACCAATCTGGAATTTTCCGGGCTTGATAGGCCCCTCCGCATACTCCTTGTAACCTCTCCCGGTGCTGAGGAAGGGAAAAGCACTGTTTTAGCCAATTTGGGGGTGGTCATAGCTCAGGCCGGTAAAAAGGTTATTCTGGCTGATTGTGACCTTCGCCGCCCTTACCTTCACGAACTTTTTGGGCTTCCGGGAAACGTTGGCCTTACCACGATGATCGTGGATGAAGAAGCTATGAAAAACCCTCCCCTTCTGGCCACGGGTGTTGAAAATTTGTTGCTCCTCCCCAGCGGTCCCCTTCCCCCGAACCCCGCTGAGGTTTTAGCTTCCCGCAGGATGGAAGAAATCCTCAAGCGCTTGTCCGCCGAAGCTGACATGCTTCTCTTAGATGCCCCTCCCGTGATTTCCGTCACTGATGCCCTTATCTTGGCTTCAAAGTCCGATGGGGTGATTTTGGTAATAAGGGCTGGTCACACCAGAAGGGAAATGGCTGTAAGGGCTAAGGAGCTTCTGGAAAAGGTCAATGCCCGCCTTCTGGGAAGTGTCCTTACTGATGCCCCGGTGGACATGAGGCTTCAGAGATACTATGGCTCATGAAGTTAAGGGCTTTGTGGATATACACATCCACATATTACCTGGAATTGACGATGGACCTGAAGACTGGGAGGAAGCCATCCAGATGGCAAAGGCAGCCCAGGAAGACGGAATTGCGGCGGTGGTAGCTACCCCCCATAACATTGGATTTGGGCAGGAATTAAACCGCAACCAGATCCTCTTGCTGGTGGAGGAATTAAAGGGTAAACTCTTAAAGGAAGGCGTGGCGCTCCAGATTTTCCCGGGTATAGAGGTATTGCTGGTGCCTGAAGTTTTGCTCCTTCTCGAAGAAGGAAAAGCGTTCACCTTAAACGGAAGCCGTTACATTCTGGTGGAACTGCCCTACGCCTTTTACCCGGTATATTCGGAATATGCACTTTTCAAACTGCTGGAGCGTGGTTACAGACCTATCCTTGCGCATCCTGAGCGTTACGCGTATTTCCAGAGCCGCCCTGAGCTTCTTAAGCCTCTGGTAAAAATGGGCGTGCTTGTCCAGCTTACTTCCAGCAGTATAACAGGAGAATTGGGAGGCAGGGCAAAGGAAACTTCGCGTTTTTTTCTGCAGGAAGGAATGGCTCATATAATAGCTACCGATGCGCACTCGCCCAGATGGCGAAAACCTACCATGCGCGAAGCTTTTGAGGAGGTTTCCTGCGTCCTGGGGCAGGAAAAGGCTATGGAAATGTTTTTCTTCAACCCGAAAGCCATCCTTGAGGACGAAGAGATTAAAATATGATCTGGAAAGGAGGTGAAAAAGGACATGGGATCCGTTCTGAAGTGGCGCCGGCGCAAGATAGCACGGCATAAGTACAAAAAGCGCCTCAAAAAGACCCGCTGGCAGCGCAGAATGCAGAAGATCGGAGGATAAAAACCATGAAAGCACTTGTCCTGAGCGGAGGCAAAGGCACAAGGCTCCGGCCCATAACTTACACCAGTGCCAAACAGCTGGTGCCGGTGGCTAATCGTCCTGTTCTATTTCGGGTGTTGGATACTATAACAGCAGCCGGCATCAAAGACATAGGCATAGTGGTAGGAGATACAGCTGAAGAGGTAATGAAAGCTGTGGGAGATGGTTCAGCCTGGAACGCCAGCATCACTTACATAAAGCAGGAAGCTCCTCTGGGTCTTGCTCATGCTGTCAAAATTTCCAAAAATTACCTGGGCGACAGCCCTTTCGTCATGTTCCTGGGGGATAACGTTATTCAGGGGGGGATAAAGCACTTAGTGGAAGAATTCAGCCAGGGCTACTGGAATGCTCAGATAGTGCTAAAGGAGGTGGAAAATCCCTCCCAATTCGGAGTGGCTGAGCTCAAGGACGGAAGGGTGGTAAAGCTGGTGGAAAAACCCAAATCCCCTCCCTCTAACCTCGCTCTTGTAGGCATTTACATGTTTGACCATCACATCTTTGAAGCGGTAGAAGCAATAAAGCCCTCCTGGCGAGGGGAACTGGAAATAACAGATGCAATTCAATACCTTATAGACAAAGGTTACAAAGTTTACCCCTACATCCACAAAGGCTGGTGGATAGACACCGGTAAAATGGAGGACCTTCTGGAGGCCAACCGGCTTCTCCTGGACGAAATAAATTCCTCCATAGAAGGAGAAATAAAAGGCGATTCATCGGTTACAGGGAGGGTGGTAATTGAGGTGGGAGCTGAGATTATAAACAGCAACATAAGGGGGCCTGTAGCCATAGGCAAGAACACCCGCATTGAAAACGCTTACATCGGCCCCTATACCTCCATCTACCACGATTGTTTGATCCGGAACTGCGAAATTGAACACTGTATAGTTATGGAAGGCACAAGGATAGAAGATATACCGTTCCGGCTGGAAGACAGCCTTATAGGAAGGTATGTGGAGATAAAAGCTTCCAACGCTAAACCCAAAGCTTACCGGATGATGCTGGGGGACCACAGTAGAGTAAGTTTAGCCCGGGAGAATTTTTAATGAAGCGCACAAAAATTTTATGGATTACCCTTTTACTGGGTCTTTCGGTTCTGGCAATCCTGTGCTGCGGAGGAAGCCTTCTGGCCTTCGGCCGAACGAGAGGATCCCCCCAAGCTTTAACATTTCTTGGTCCTGAGGGGGTGGCATTAATAGAAGTGAAAGGGGTGGTAACTACTGATTCCTATAGTTCCCCTTTCGTCATTGCCAGCCGCACTCTGGTGGAAACCCTGCGCTCAGCTGATGAGAACCCTCGGGTAGCTGCTATCTTGCTTTATGTTAATAGCCCTGGTGGGGATGCAGTGGCCAGCGATGAAGTTTATAGGGCTTTGAAGGCCTTAAAGAAACCCACAGTGGCTTATCTTGGAGATATAGCTGCTTCGGGTGCTTATTACATCGCCTGTGGAGCCGATAAGATAGTAGCCCATCCGGCGACCCTCACTGGTTCCATAGGGGTTATTGTAGAGATGCCCAACGCCCAAAAGTTTATGGAAAGACTTGGCCTGGAAGTAGTAGTAATAAAAAGCGGACCCCACAAAGACGTAGGTAACTTTTACCGGAGCCTCACGGAAGAAGAAAAAGCTTACTGGCAGGAGCTTGTGAATAGAGTGCACGAGATGTTTTTGGAGGTGATAGTCAGGGAACGAGGCCTTCCTGAGGAAAAATTAAAGCCCATTGCTGACGGCAGGCTTATCCTGGGGGAAGATGCCTTAAAATTCGGCCTTGTGGATAAACTGGGAAGCTTTGACGATGCCCTGAGGCTGGCTGGGGAATTAGGAGGTATTGAAGGGGAGCCGCGGATTATCCGATACAGGATCGCGCCAAGCTTTATTGAAAGCCTTTTATACGAAATCCGGAACCTCTTGCCTGTAACGCCGTTCCCTCGGCTTATGTTCGTTTATAAATAAACCATGAAGGAAAATCCGGAAGTAGTAGTCATAGGGGCAGCGGCTTTAGATACTAAAGGGATGGCCAGTTCCATCCCGGTTTATGGTATGGCTGTCCCTGGGAAAGTCAAAATAAGCCCTGGTGGGGTAGCCAGAAACATAGCCGAAAACCTCGCTCGTCTGGGAGTTCATTCCACTCTCCTCACCGTGGTCGGGAATGACCCCGCTGGCAAACAGATTTTAGAGCAGGCAAAGGAAAGTGGAATTGATGTTTCCCGCATAGAAGTGATTAAAGGTGAACGCACTGCTTCTTATCTTGCCATTTTGGACCAGAGCGGATCTCCATTGGCTTCGGTTTACGATATGAAAATAATGCAACACTTGACTCCTCAGTATATTCAGAAGAACCGCCGGATAATAAGCAAAGCCAGCATGGTAATAATCGACGCCAACATTCCCCCTGAAAGCATAGAAACCATAGTTTCCATAACATCAAAGCACTCTATCCCCCTTTGCGCTGATCCTACCTCTTCGGATCTGGCGGAAAAGCTCATCCCCTTCTTAAAGGATTTCTACCTTCTGACCCCTAACGAGGCCGAGGCAGAAATCCTTTCGGGCAAAAGGGTTTATGATAGGGATAGTGCCATCTTAGCCGCCAAGGAATTGGTGTCAAAAGGGGTTAAAATTGCCGTCATAACCATGGCGGAAATGGGTGTTTGTTATTCCACTCCTTCCACAAGCGGCCACGTGCCTGCAATTAGAGTAGAGGTGGTGGATTTCACCGGAGCAGGAGATGCTCTGACAGCAGGGACGGTTTTCGGGCTGCTCAATGATTTTTCGGTCGATGAAGCTATACGTATAGGAGTAGCTGCTGCTACCCTCACCCTACGCTGTGAAGAGACCGTTTGTCCTGATATCTCCCTGGAGAAAGTTTATGAAGGCCTTATCATTTGAAATCGCAATCCCTCCAGAAGCAGTCTCAAGTCCCCTTCCCAAGGTGGCTTTGGAGTCGGTGGTAATAACCTTTGGCCTCCCATACCCTCATAACCTTGAAGTGGCTCTGGGGATGGAGAGGGCTATCCACGAAGAGGGAGCCATACCTCTAACGGTAGCGGTTATAGGAGGAAAGATCAAAGCAGGGCTGAGCAGGGAAGAGATAGAGTTCTTAGCGAGGGCGGAAGGAATTCGTAAAGTATCAAGGCGGGAGATACCTTTTGTGGTCGCTTCAGGAGGCAATGGGGCAACCACTGTATCGGGAACGGTTTTTGTAGCAGGGAAAATAGGCGTCAGGATCGTGGCTACTGGAGGTCTTGGTGGTGTTCACAGAGGCTCAGCCTTTGACATATCAGCCGATTTACCTACCGTAGCTGAAACCCCTGTAGCGATAGTCTGCTCTGGAGCTAAATCTATTCTGGATCTGGAAGCAACACTGGAGTGGTTGGAAACGTGGGGCGTGCCGGTCATAGGTTTTGGGACACAGGAATTCCCTGCTTTCTACACCTCTATCTCAGGCCTTCCACTGGAGTACTCGGCTTCATCGGTGGAGGAAGCAGCCAGATTCCTCAGAGCTCACTGGGCTCTGCGCCCCGAGTGTGGAGCCATAGTGGCAGTTCCAGTCCCTCGGGATAAAGAAATTGATAGGCGGGAACTTGAGGAAATAGTGGAAAAAGCTCAAAGAGAAGCGGAGGAAAGGGGGATAAAAGGCAAAAGTTTAACCCCATTTCTCCTTCAGCGTCTGGCAGAATTGAGTGAGGGTAAAACTCTTGAGGCTAACAAAGCTTTGCTTCTGAACAACGCTAAAGTAGCCGCTCAGTTAGCCAGAGCTTTGACGGAATCATCCTTTCAAGGTAGACAAACTGCTTAACGGAATAAAATTGCAACGATAACGGTTATCCAAGTAGTTACTTGAAGGCCTATAAGCCAGAGAAATTTAGTGGAAAATTCGCGCCTTATAGCCTCTATCCTGGCCTCAAGTTCTCTCCTCATGTTTTCTATTTTGCCTTCAAGGTCCTGCCTGGTGGCCGCGAGCTCTTTCCTGAGGTCTTCTATCTTGCCTTCAAGATCATGTCTAGTGGCTGCAAGCTCCCCCCTGAGGTTTTCCATTTTGCCTTCAAGGTCTTGCCTGGTGGTATTAAGCTCATGCCTTGTCGTGTCGATTTTGGAATCCAGACTTTGCCAGTGGCGGTCAATCTTATCGTCCAGTAAAGAAAGTCTTAAATTTATAGCTTCAAAAAGCCTCGATTGTTCCTCAATTCTTCCTTCAACTCTGGCGATTCTCTGTTCTATGGCTACTTCAACCATTTCGGTCCTCCTGCCATGTTGGTTTAAGTTTAGCTGAGTTTCTCTGAAAGGGCAAGTTTGGCTTAACTTTACCCATATCTTTAGAGTGCCTGGACAAACTCAGCCTGAAAGCCATCCGGCGGTTGGTAAATATCCAATGTTCTGGGCAAGAGGCAAGGGTTGAAGAGTGAGCGGGATAGGCTCTATTTGGTTTTGAGGGGGTTATATAGCCACCCTGGCGTTCTCCAGGTTATGGATGCCTTCTAAGTTGAAGGCAAAGTCAAGCTATAATCCTGGCGCAAGAGCTTTGTTTGCGCTGCAGTTTAAAGTGCGCCATAATAAAATTGAAAATTTCCAGGGAGGTTTGGAAACGATGGAGAAGCTTGGACCAGAGAAGCTCCGTAAAATTTGCCCCATTGAGGCCATCCCTTGCGCTACTTCTTTAGAATTAGAGCCACCTGCAGAGATAATTGGTCAGGAAAGGGCGGTCAGGGCTCTCAATTTTGGCTTGGAAATGGATAAGAGGGGGTTTAATATCTTCGTGGCGGGGCTACCTGGCACAGGACGTATGACGGCTGTTCTGAGTTTTCTGGAAAAGCTGGCAGCTCAAAAGCCAGTCCCGCCCGATTGGTGCTATGTTTACAACTTCAAAGACCCTTACAGGCCGCGCGCCTTGCGTCTTCCACCGGGGAAGGGTCAGCTTTTCAAAAGGCAGGTTCGGGAATTTATTGAAGCTGCGCGCCGTGAAATTCCCACAGCCTTTGAAAGTGAGGATTACGCAGCCCGCCGCGAGGCTCTGGAAGTTGAATTTAACACTCGCCGCCAGGAACTCTTTAACCTTCTGGGCCGTAAAGCCCGTGAGCAGGGCTTTCTACTCCAATCTTCTCCAGCCGGGATTTTCATAATACCCACCAAAGAAGGGCAGCCCCTCAGCCAGGAAGCTTTTGAAAGCCTGCCCGAAGAGGAAAAATTTCAGATTGTTCAGAGAAAAAGCGCTGTAGAGGCAGAGCTGAGAGAGGCTTTCCGAGAGCTGCGGCGCATGGAGAGAGAGTTTCAGGACCGCCTTAAAGAGCTGGATAAGTCCGTAGTAGGAAACATTATCAGCCGCTACCTGGAGGAACTGCTTGAAACCTACCAGGATTATCCAGGCGTGAGAGAATATCTGGAAGAAGTCCGGAACGATATTCACGAAAACATTGAACAATTCCGCCAGCCTCAGGAAAAGGTTCCGCCTGAAGTGAGGGAAAGGATATGGCGCCGTTATGAGGTTAACGTCTTAGTGGATAACAGCGAACTCAAGGGAGCTCCGGTGGTCACGGAACTGAACCCCACGTACACTAACCTTATAGGGCGAATTGAGAAGGAAGCCGTCTTCGGTGCTCTTATGACCGATTTCACCCTCATAAAAGCTGGTGCTTTGCATAAAGCTAACGGGGGTTATCTTGTAATCCAGGCGGAGGATCTCCTCCGCAATCCTTTCGCCTGGGAAGGCCTCAAGCTCGCTCTGGCCAATGGCAAAGTCATAGTGGAAGAGGTGGGGGAGAAATTGGGCTTTATAACCACCCGGGGCCTTCAGCCTGAACCTATCCCGCTGGATGTAAAAGTGGTCCTTATCGGTACTCCTTACCTTTACTATTTGCTTTACAGTCTGGATGAGCAGTTTAAGGAGCTTTTTAAGGTTAAAGCGGACTTTGATACCAGAATGGACCGCGATGGCAATAACATCCGGGCTTATTGCTCCTTTATCTGCGGGGTGGTCCAGAGGGAAAATCTTCTTCCCTTTGACGCCTCGGGTATGGCCAAGATTGTGGAATTCGGTTCAAGGTTGGCTGGGGATCAGGATAAACTGTCCACTCGTTTCGCAGAGATTGCCGATATAATTCGGGAAGCGCACTTTTGGGCCGAAAAAGACAGCTCCTCTTTTGTTAAGGCCGAGCATGTCCAGAAGGCTCTGGATGAAAGGGTGTATCGTTCCAACCTTATACAGGAGCGAATACAGGAAATGATTGAGAAGGGGGTGATTCTAATTGACACCGAAGGGGAAAAGGTTGGGCAGGTGAATGGCCTATCAGTGGTTAACCTCGGAGATTTCGCCTTCGGAAGGCCAACCCGAATAACAGCTTCTATCGGGGTCGGAAAAGAAGGGATTGTGGACATCGAAAGAGAAACCAAACTCGGAGGTCCCATTCACACCAAAGGGGTTTTGATTCTGACAGGCTATTTATTGAACAAGTACGCTCAGGATAAGCCCCTTACTCTGGCAGCTCGGCTGGTTTTTGAGCAGAGTTATGAAGGGGTTGAAGGGGATAGCGCTTCCGCAGCCGAGGTTTTTGCCCTCCTTTCAGCTCTCTCGGGGCTGCCCATTAAGCAGGGAATAGCTGTAACCGGTTCTCTTAATCAGAAAGGCGAGATTCAGGCTATAGGTGGGGTTAACGAAAAGATAGAGGGTTTTTTCGAGGTTTGCAAAGCGAAAGGCTTGAACGGTCAGCAAGGGGTTGTAATACCCAAGGCCAACGTCAGCAATTTGATGCTTAAAGAGGAGGTAATAGAAGCGGTCAAAGAGGGCAAATTCCACATCTGGGCCATTGAGACAGTGGATGAAGGAATTGAGATCCTTACAGGAGTGAAGGCCGGAGAGAGGCGAGAGGACGGGACTTTTGAAGAAAACACTGTGAATTACCTGGTGGATAAAAGGCTCAGAGAGCTTTCCAAACGCCTTGAAACTAGAGAAGAAAAGGAGGGCGAAAAATGAAGAGGGCTCTGACTATCGCAGGCTCTGATTCTGGAGGAGGGGCTGGCATCCAGGCTGACCTTAAAACTTTTTCAGCGCTGGGTGTCTACGGGATGAGCGTCCTTACAGCTCTTACTGCTCAGAACACCCTGGGAGTTCAGGCTGTCTTTGAGCTTCCACCCTCTTTTGTAGCCCAACAAATAGATTCAGTAGTCACGGACATCGGGGTTGACGCCGTAAAGACAGGAATGCTTGCTAATTCTGATATAATCCACGTGGTTGCTGAGAAGGTTAAGGAGTACCGTTTGCCCAACTTGGTAGTAGACCCCGTAATGCGGGCTAAAAGCGGGGATCCCCTTCTCAGGCCTGAAGCTCAGGAAGCCCTTGTTAAAGAGCTACTGCCGCTTGCCATGGTGGTTACCCCTAACCTCCCGGAGGCTGAAGCCCTGGTGGGTTTTCCGGTAAGAACTCTTGAAGATATGCGACGGGCGGCTATAGCTATCCATGAAATGGGACCAGCATGGGTGGTAGTGAAGGGTGGCCACCTGGAAGGGGATATAAGCGTTGATGTCCTTTACAATGGCAAGGATTGGTGGGAATTCACTGCACCCCATATCAACACCCGTAACACTCATGGTACAGGCTGCACTTTCGCCTCGGCTATTGCAGCCTGGCTCGCTCGCGGTGCCGATGTTCCGGAGGCAGTTCGGCTGGCCAAAGAATATTTAACGGAAGCCCTTAAGGCCGGAGCCAGGTTGAGCCTAGGAAAAGGCCATGGCCCTGTCCACCATTTTGCCCTTCTCTACCGGAAAATGGGCTGGGAAGAATAAGCCTACTTTGCCCAGCGGGGATTGAAGCTGTTGCCGTCGCCGGTGAGCTGGAAAAACTGCCTTTTTCCCACGTCCACCAGGTAAAGATTGCCCTGATAACTTGCCACGAATTGGGGACTATAAGGGGACCAGGCTACCTGAGAAGGGTCCTGAAGGCCGGGCTCAAGAGGCGGAGGAAAAACAACCCGACGGTTTGAACCGTCGCGGTCAGCCAGGTAAAGCTTGTAAAGGGAGGACCTGGAATAAAAGGGCTCATTTGCCTGACCGTAGAGAATAAAGTCCTTTCCGGCGTATGAAGGTGACCAATGAGGGCTGGACCACATCCCTGTATTTTCAGCCCAGCGTATTTTAATTTGCCCATCCAGGCTTAGCACCCAGACATCGAAGAGGGGGCTTTCTTGAGGCTGCTCCCCGCTTACAGGAGGACCATGCACTACTGTTACGATGAAATCTCCTTCGGGGGAAGGGGATAGGGTTGGGACCCAAACCCATTCTCCGTAAGTGTAGTAAGGTGCAAAGGAAATCAAGGGGGTTATAACACCCTTTTCACCATCCAGCACCCCAATGCTTTCCGCTGTAGCCCAGGCGAAAAGGTTTTTGCCCGGTATCCACCGGAAGTTTACCCCCCACCATCCATACGGAATGCTCTCCCAGGCTGTAATTACGGGAGTAGCCTTTATGGATTCAAAGGGTCGCCAAGTGGCGATCCACAGGTTGTTGTGGGCTTTCCAGCCTGGGGAGCCAGCGGTTTTTTCCCCCGTAGAATAAGCAAAACGATAAATTCCATTTGCGCCTGTTGCTGGTTCCCATTCAGCATACAGAATTCCTTCCAGTCCAAGAGGTCTTGGTTCTTCGCCTGCTATGGTAGCAGTGACAACCCACAAGGAATTCAGCTTATTGCCCTCTTCCCGCCGAGTGAAAAGCAAATACTTGCCGTCGGGCGAAAGCTCAAAAACCCTCCCGTCCAGGTCTCCCCAGGTAGTAATGGGGCGTCGGGAATTGCTGGAAAATCTCATGAGCCAGGCATTCCCACCAGATATATATGCTATGGTGCCACTTACAGGCACTGAGGAGAGGAGCTTTTCCACCCCGACGACTATCACTTCATCTTGAGCTGGGGTTATAACTCTAGTGGAAGCTATATCCCTAGCTTTTTCCACTCCATTTTCAAGCGTTACCCGGTAGATGATTTCTTCTTCTCCACTGATCCCTGGTTGCACCAGCTTTCTCTCACCCGGAGTTAAAGCTTCACTGCGGATAACGCGGGATTCAAAGGGTATCGGGCGCCGGATGCTTTCCAGTTTGTATTCAACTCTAATCACCCGGATATGAGTGCCTGGGCCAACCTCAACCCACAGGTCTGGCTCAACTTTATCGTAGGGGCCAAGTTTAACTCCAGCCTCGGCCAATACTTCTCTAACGTTAGTGCCCCGGGCAGAAAAGGAGTAAATTTTGCCGTCTACTTCCAAGGTAACTGGAGTTTGTGCAGGGGTGGAACACCCCCATACCAAAAGGAAAAGCCCCACCACCAGGAAGATCCCCTGTCTCACTTCAGCCTCACCCCAGCCTTTTCCTAACTTATACCACACCTGTGCGGTCCTTTCAAACTTAACACACTAACATCTCTTTGGCTGGCGAATTCTGAAAACTGAAGCCCCAGGTCTCCCTTCTGTGACACATGCGGCTGGCGGGCTTTGAAAAGAGATGAGGATTTAATGAGGAGGTGACTTGCTGGTTAACCTTAATTTTGCCTTTGGCTACGGGTTGCTCCGTTCTGTGGGAGCACTTGAACTATCCAGCGCATTTTGACTTCTACCGGGTAAGGTTTATAATTAGGCCAAACTTCAAGGAGGGACAAATGTTTAAGGCTAAAAATCTTTTGCTGGTAGTGGCGGTATTGGCTTTGGCCATAGCTGCTTGCAGGCCTGGCCCTGCCGCTACCCCCGAACCATCACTGCCGCTTAAAGAGACCCCTCAATTTACCCCCACGCCTACCCCTACTGAGGAGCCTCTCGAGGTGGAAAATTTCTACCATGGCCTGGAAAAATTCTCTAGCTACCGGATCCACTGGTATGTTACCTTTGATGGTAAGGATAGCTCCGGTAGCCCCGTAAAGTGGGAAACGCACTGGCTTGAGGAATATACGGCTAATCCACCGGCGCGTCGCCTTACCTTTAAGAGCTCAGAGGTAAAGGGAACTTTGGTCGTTGTGCAATTGAAGGATAAAACTTACTACATAGCGGAAGGAAACTGTTTCACAACCGCTACCGCTGAAACCGACTTTTTATCGCGTTTCACTCCTGAATTTGGCATTTCGGGGGGAACTTTCGTTGGCTATGAGACCGTGGCGGGTGTAAGGGCTAAACGTTACACTTTTGACGAAAAGGCCTTTACCTGGGGAGGCTTCGTTAAAGTCAGGGGAGAAGTCTGGGTTGCCCCCGAAGGTTACGTCCTTAAGGAGACCCTGGAGGCTTCCGGAAGAGACGTGTTCTACGAAAAAGGCGAGGGAACTTTAAGGTGGACATGGGAGGTTACAGACCTCAATTCGCCGTTTACCATTGAAGTGCCTCCAGAGTGCGCTCAGTTGCAGCCCGAAGATATCCCTATTCTGGCCGACGCCTCCGATATGATGACTATGGAGGGGTTTATCTCTTACAAGAGCGCTGCATCTTTCCAGGAGGCTGTAAAATTCTACAAAGAGAAAATGCCCGCTAACGGCTGGGCTCCAGCTGAAGGCTCACTGGAAATGGAAAACATGGTTATGCTTAATTTTGAAAAAGGAGACCGAACAGCTTCCGTGACCATCCACGCTGAAGAGGAAGGGGTAAGCGTCATGATAACCTTTAGGCAATAAGGAGGGTGCAGCAAAATGAGAACTTACTTCTACCTCATCCAGATAATAATCTCCCTCGCTCTTATAGTAGTTATACTCCTGGGGAGCAAGGGGGGAGGATTGAGCTCTATCTTCGGCGGCGAAGGTGGGATATACAGAACCCGGCGTGGTGTGGAGAAAGTTCTTTTCCAGGCAGCCATCGTCCTATCGGCTCTCTTCCTCCTTGTCTCCCTCCTAAGCGTTATCCTTTTCCAGTGAAAAATTCTGCACCGCAGTTCTCATATTGCTGAGGACAGCATTGGTTCGCTTTATCCGGTGGCAATTTCTTGTCTTATTCACTGCTCTTGCCCTCCTGGGGGGTATTCTTTCCTACGGGGCAATTCAGTATAGCACTGTAATCGTTCCAGCGCCAGGTGGAAGATATATAGAGGGGGTGGCAGGCAACCCGCGCTTTCTGAACCCTCTTTTCAGCCAATTTAACGAGCTGGACCAAGATATTTGCTCCCTCATTTTCAACGGGTTGATTGCCTTGGACGATCAAGGCAAGCCTATCCCTGCCCTTGCCGAACGATGGGAAATCTCACCCGATGGTCTCACTTATACATTCCATCTGCGCCGTAATATACGCTGGCACGATGGCACTCCGTTTACCGCTGAAGACGTCCTTTTCACCGTCAGAGCTCTGGCTTCACCGGAGTTCCCGGGTCTTCCTTCCCTCCAAGAATTCTGGAAAAACGTGGAAGCTTCAAGCGATGACCCTTATACTGTCCGTTTTACCCTTAAAGAGCCCTTTGCCCCATTCCTCACTTATGCCTCAATAGGCATTATACCAGCTCACCTCTGGTCCCGAATCCCCTATTCTTTGATGGTTCAATCGCGTTTCAACCTTGAGCCTACGGGCACGGGCCCTTATCGGCTAAAGGAGATGGATGCTACTCGCCTTGTGCTGGAGGCAAACCCTGATTTCTATGGCCCGAAGCCCTACCTTACCGAAATAGAGTTTCGTTTCTACCCCGATTACGAAAGCGCCTTCGAGGCTCTCAAATTGGGAGAAGTTATGGGGGTGGCACGCATACCTTACCAGCTTGTCCCGGAAGCAGCCACCATGAAAGATCTGGCCGTATATTCGGGCATTGTTGCTGGATACACAATGGTGCTCCTGAATTTTGATAACCCCAACACTCCTTTCTTCAAGGAAAGGGAAGTTCGCCAGGCCCTCAGCCATGCTATAGATCGCAAAGCGATAATAAGGGAAGTTCTCAAGGGCTACGGGGTAGAAGCTCACAGTCCTATCTGGCCCAGCTCCTGGGCTTACAATCCCGAGGTCAAGTCTTACCCTTACGATCTGGAAAAAGCTTCAGCTCTTCTGGAAAAAGCGGGCTGGGAAGATACCGATGGGGATAAGATCCGGGATAAAGCAGGTAAAAAGTTGAGCTTTATCCTTCTCGCAAGCAGCTCTCCGGAGAATGCGAGGTTGGCTTATCTCCTGGCTGATGAGTGGAGAAAAATTGGAGTAGAGGCAATCCCGCAGGTTTTTGATTATCCCAGTCTGGTGCGGGATTTCCTTTACCCTCGCAATTTTGAGGCAGCCATAGTGCGTTGGGAATTCGGCCCCGACCCCGATCTTTACCCTTTGTGGCATTCAAGCCAGAAGAAAGAAGGGCAGAACTTCAGCGGGTATTCTTCCCCTAAATTTGACGCCCTGCTGGAGGAGGCTCGCCTTACCCCTGACTTATCCTCTCGCCGGGATTTATACTTCCAATTTCAGGCGCTTTTTGCAGAGGAAGTGCCGGCCTTTATCCTCTATTACCCCCTTTACCTTTTCGGGGCTAGGAAGGAGCTCAAGGGGGTGCAGCTGGGCCCTGTGTTTTCTTCAGCCGATAGGTTTCGCACTCTGAACAGGTGGTACATAAACACCAGAAGGGTTCTGGTTTCACAGGCCGAAAGGGAAGGCTTTTACCCCTGAGGAAAGAATGCAGGAATTCTGGGGCAGGTTCTTCCAGAGAGGAATAAAGATAAATGTGGGCTGGATTATTGGTCTCATATTCGTGGGATGGGTGGTTACTGCCTTCTATATTACTGTAACGGAGGCTCTGGAGACGGCGGAAGCAAGGGTTTATTTAACCTCAGCCCTTCATGAGAGGGATCAGCAGCTTGAGTTGAGGGAGGAACTGAAAGCTAAGGCTAGAGCTCTGGGGATTGAAAGTTCCACTGCTTCCGGTGAAGTGCTGGCTCCTTCTCGCGAGGCTTACCTCAAAGAATTCTGGCGGATGCAGCGCCTTGTTCGGCCTGGGGAATCCATTTCTTCGTATCCGCTTGCGCCTGAAAGCTTCCCTCCTCGTTTCGAGCCATCTCCTCCTTCTGAAAACCCCTTTTCCTCTCCCCTGGAAGCCTGGAAAGCTTTACTGGGGTTTATCCGAAGCCCTGAGCCTTAGTTTCCGTCCAGCTTGCGATGGTGAACTGGGTTTGCTATAATAATTCAGTGGAGGGATCGCCTAGAGGCCGAGGGCGCGCGTCTCGAAAACGCGTAGGGGTTTGAAGCCCCTCGTGGGTTCGAATCCCACTCCCTCCGCCTTAATGATTTCTATGGCAGGGGCCCTCCCTCATCGGTTGCTTTGAGGGATGTGCCCTCAATTTTTTGGAGCATGAAAGAACTCCCCTCTATAAATTTTGCTGAGCTGGAAGAAAAATTAGGCATTAACTTCACCGATAAGGCCCTGCTCTTGCAGGCCCTTGTCCATACTTCTTACGTTAACGAAAACCCCTCTTTCCCCCTGAACGATAACGAACGTCTGGAATTCCTGGGTGATGCAGTCCTGGATTTCGTAGTGGGGGATTACCTCTATCACCGCTTTCCCGAAATGAGGGAAGGGGAGCTCACCTGGCTCAGGGCTTCTCTGGTGAAAGGGGAAACTCTGGCCCAGTTTGCCCGGAAGATATCCTTGGGAAGATACCTGCTTCTGGGGAGAGGGGAAGAGGAATCAGGCGGCAGGGAGCGCAGTTCTATCTTGGGAAGCGCCTTTGAAGCTTTAATCGGGGCAATTTACCTGGATAAAGATCTGGACGCAGTAAAAACATTTCTCGAGCCCTTCATAGAGCCAGAACTGGACCAGCTCTTTCTGGAAACCATCGGGATGGATCCCAAGAGCAGGTTGCAGGAGTTCATCCAGGAGTGGCTTGGAGTAACCCCCTCTTACCGAACCCTTGAAGAAAGGGGCCCTGAACATGCCAGGACCTTCGTAGTGGGGGTTTTCCTGGGAGAAAAGCTGTGGGGGAAAGGGGAAGGGTCCAGTAAGCAGCAGGCTTCCGTGGAGGCGGCCAGGATTGCTCTGGAAACCCTCCAGAAAATTTCGGAAAAAGACCTTTCCTGGAAGCTGCCCCGGCGGATAAGGCTTTCACTACTGCAGCTTTTGCCTTTCCTGGAGAAGTTGCACCGGTGGGCACTGGCCGGAAGCGTTGCTCTAGCCCTTTATGGCTTACCTCTAACCCCTCATGATATTGACCTGGTCACTGATCGAAGGGGGGCCAGAGCTTTAAGCTCAAACCTTGGGGAGTTTACCCTTTCTCCCCTCAGGTGGAAGGAAAACGAACATTTTGCCTCTCTTTTGGCCCAATTCAAAGTTGAAGGGGTCAGGGTGGAAGTAATCGGCGACTTAAAAGTTAAGGGTGAAAAAAGTTTAATTTCTTTCAATTTATGGCCTCACGTGCGCGTACTTCCCTTTGTCTGGGGAAAGGTAAACGTTGTTCCGCTGGAGTGGCAACTTGTAGTTAACATAGTTGCCGGCAAGGGGGAAAAGGCAGAGATGATAGCGCGTCATCTCCGGAGTGAAGGATACGATGAAGCTCTCCTTGGGAAGATCCTCCGCAGTCGTGCCGTCACCAGGGCTGTAAGGGAAGAAGTGCGGAGCCTTCTCAGCAAGGATAGAATCTATGCGCCTCAAGAACCTTGAACTTTACGGGTTTAAATCTTTTGCCACCAAAACCCTGATCGCTTTTGATAAAGGTATCACTGCCATAATAGGGCCTAACGGGAGCGGCAAATCCAACCTAGCCGATGCCATTCGGTGGGCTCTGGGGGAGCAGAGCTTCCGAAGCCTCAGAGCGCGCTCCACAGAGGACATAATCTTTGCAGGAAGCTCCAGACGTCCCCAGATGGGGGTGGCTCAGGTTTCTTTAACCCTCGATAATGCCGAGGGCTCTTTCCCACTGGATTTTTCTGAGATAACCATAACCCGCAGAGCTTATCGGTCCGGTGAAAACGAGTATTTGCTCAACGGTCAAAGGGTGCGCCTGAAGGATGTGGAAGAGCTCCTGGCAGCAGCGGGCTTCCACCATTTAACTCACACTTTTGTAGGTCAGGGCCTCGTGGATGCAGCTTTATTGCTTAAGCCGCAGGAAAGGAGAGCGCTTCTGGAGGAAGTTTCAGGAATAGCTATTTATAGGGGGAAGCGAGAAGAAGCTCTTCGCAAACTGGAGGAAGCTGAAGCAAACCTGGTACGTCTCAAAGACATCCTGGCTGAAATATCGCCCCGCCTTGAGAAGTTGAGAGAGCAGAGCCTTAAGGCTCAGGAGTACATGGCTCTTTCCGGGGAATTGAACCATCTCCTCAGAATCTGGTATGGGCACAAACTTCACCTTCAGGCTGAAGCCTTCCGGGAGGCTGCCCGGGAAGAGCAGAGAATCCTCAAGCTTGTTGAAGAAGCTCGCCTGAACCTGGAAAAGCACCACCGCGATTTGGAAGAAATCCGCCTTAAGCGCCGGCGATTGCAGGAAGAGCTCTCCCTCTTGCGCCGCAGGGCTCTGGAAGAAGAAAGAGCCTTTCAGGAAGCCCAGCGCAACATAGCCGTATTGGAAGAGAGGATAAGGCATCTTACCCGCCAGAAAGAGGAGTTAGAAGGAGAACTGCGAGGGCGAGAAAAGCATTACCTGGAGGTAGAAGAAGCCAGGAGAAAATTGGAGGAAGCTCGCAAAAATTGGGAAAGATCCCCTCAGCGCAAGGCGGCCGAGTTGAAGAGAAGGGAAACGGAAATCCTGGATAGACTTGAGAAAGTGCGCCGTAAAATATCCGAACTTGAAGGAGAAATAGCATCCGCTCAGAGAGAAAAGGAGAGACTTTCGGAGGTGCTGACTTCGGTAGAAAAAGAGCTGGCCTCTCTTGCGCAGGAGAAGGGTAAAAAGGTTGGTGAGATAAAGGAGCGGGAAAAGGAAATCCTTACTGCCGTCAAGAAGGTTGAGGCTGAGCTTTTCGGCCTTCAGGGTGAATTAAGTCGCTTTCAGGGCAAAGAAGAAGCACTCCTCGCCCGTTTTAAGGTTCTGGAAAATTCCCTCAAAGTTTCGCCTCCCGGCAATTTCCGTGGCCCACTGATCGACTTACTTAAAGTTCCTCACGGCCTGGAAAAAGCGCTGGAGGCTGCTTTATCTCCTTTACAGGAAGGATGGGTAGCTTATTCTATTCAGGAAGCCGGCGAAGTTTTAGCCTCTTTTCCGGAAGATAAACGCTATGTCTTGCTTCTTCTTACGCCCCTGCAGGAAATTTCCCCCCTTACGCTTCCCAGAACCGATGGGGTTATAGGATTGGCTTCGGAGCTGGTGAAGGCTCCGGATTATCTCCTACCCCTGGTGGGGGTGCTATTGGGGCGGACCCTGGTGGTGAGGGATATGGATTCTGCCCTCAGGGCTCTCGAGGAGCTATCGGAGGAGAAATTCCCATACCAGGTGGTTACTCTAAAGGGGGAAAAATTGCACAGCTTTGGAGCCATGGAAAAGATAAAGGGGGGGAGGTCCAGCCTCTTGGCCGAGAAAGAAACGGTGGAAGCTGAGCTGCGCCTTATCCAGAAGAAAAAGGAAGATTTGAATTTGAGGGCTAAGGCGCTGGAAAAGTCTCTGCAGGAAGCGAAGGAAGAATTGCGAAGGGTTTCCCGGGAGAAAGACCGTTTGGAGGCTTCGCTGAGCGAGCGGGAGAAGGAGTTGGAGCTTCGCAGGCATAAAATCCAGGGGGAACTGCAGTGGTATGAACGCCAGCTCAGCAAGCTTGAAAGGGAGAAAATGTCCCTCCTGCTGGAAGAGGGGAGGGCTTCCAGGGAGCTGGGGGTAATCCAGCAAGCCCTTGAGGAGTTAGGTGGAGAACCAGGGTTTACCTTTGTGGATCCCCAGGTTTGGGAAGAGAGGAAGGCTTCTCTGGAGAAAGATCTGCAAAGGGCCAGGAGCGAACTGCAAGTTCTGCGTCATAAGGTTGCATCAACTGCGCGGGAGCTGGAGAAAAGCCTTCTAAGTCTTCAGGAAAGCATCGGAATCCTTGAAGGGAAAAAGCCGGCTCTGGATGAGCTCATGCAGAGGGTAGAGGCTCTGGAGGGGGAAGCAGAAGAACTGGGGGCAAAGGAACAGGAAGCTTTGAAGAAAAGGGAAGAAGCCCAGAGGAGCCTGAACCATTGTGAGTTGCTCCTTCAGCAGGCGAGGCTGGCTGTGGAAAAAGCCCGGGAGGAGATGAATTCCCTGCGCCATCGCCTCCAGGAGGATTTAGGTCTTGTGGAGGCCCAGGACCCTCAACGCCTCTTGCCTTTGGGGGATCTGATCCGCACTCTTCCCCGGGTAGCTGTTAGTCCCCCAGGACTTGAGGAAGAAATCAAGCGCCTTAAAGGCCGGCTGAAGCGTCTTGGTCCTGTTAACCTGGAAGCTCCTGAAGAGTTCAGGGCGTTAGAGGAGCGCCACCGTTTCCTCACCTCCCAGATAGCTGATCTGGAGGAAACGGCTTCCCGCCTTAAGGGCCTGATAAAGGAGCTGGACAGGGAGATGGAAAGACGCTTCACTGAGGTATTCCGGGCTGTGAACGAGGCCTTCAACCTCTATTTCCAGGAACTTTTTTCTGGTGGGAGAGCTCGCCTTATCCTTACCGGTTCCAGTCACCGGGAAGAAGCCGGCGTTGAAATAGAGGCCGCCCCTCCGGGCAAAAAACTCAAAGAGCTGGCGATGCTCTCGGGCGGAGAGCGAGCTCTTACAGCCGTGGCTTTCCTCTTTGCTATCCTCAAAGTTAGGCCTGTGCCTTTCTGCGTTCTGGATGAGGTGGATGCCATGCTGGATGAGGCAAACATCGGGCGTTTCTGCCTGGCCCTTAAGGACTTATCCCGCCAGATTCAGTTCATTGTCATAACTCACAACCGGGCCACCGTAGAAATTTCCGACGTAATATGGGGGGTAACTATGAATGACGATGGCATTTCACAGGTTTTTTCCATGAAGCTTGAAGAGGCGATAGCAGGCTTATGAAGTGGAACTTAATTGTACTGGGGGCTTATCTGGCTTTAACATTGCTTGTGCTCTGGCCTCTTCCGCTGCTCTTCACCAGGGTTATTCCGGGCGATGGGTTTGATGGGTGGCAGAATTACTGGAACCTTTGGTGGATTTCAAAAGCCCTCTTGGAAGAGCATAGTTCTCCTTTCTTCACCCATTACCTTTATTATCCGACGGGCGTGAGCCTCCTTTTCCACACCCTCAATCTGCCCAACGGCCTTCTGGCCATGCCGCTGCAGGTCCTCTTTGGCACCACAGTGGCTTACAACTTCATAGTCTTTATCTCTTCTTTCCTTTCCGGATACGGAGCTTTTCTCCTGGCTCTGGAAATTACCCGGGCCCGCTGGGCAGCCTTTATCGCCGGCCTCATCTATGCTTTCTCTCCATTTCGTTCCGCTCACCTTCTGGGTCACATGCAGGTTTTTTCCACCGAATGGGTTCCCTTTTTTATCCTTTTTCTATTTCGGGCCAAACGTGGGGGGTCTTCTCTGCTTCCTGCCGTTTTCCTGGTTTTATCCTCTCTCACCGACTGGTATCAGAGCGTATACCTGGCCCTTTTTACCGCCCTTTACCTGGGTTGGCTTGCCTGGAAGAAAAGCCTCACGTTGAGGGTTCTCCTGAAGGTTGGGGCAATTTGGTCGCTGGGAGTCCTTGCCCTTTCCCCGCTTCTTATTCCCATGTTGTGGGAGATGCTTCACTATCGATACATGTTTGCCCCTCCCTGGGAGCCCATTCTCTTTTCAGCTGATTTGCTGGCTTTTGTCACTCCTTCGGAATTCCACCCCCTTTGGGGGGAACTGGCCGGGAAAATCACTAAAAACTTCGTGACTCCACCTTCGGAAAGGACAGTTTTCCTGGGCTATACTTCTCTGGTCCTGGCGCTGGTAGCCTGGAGGAAGAAAGCGGAAAGCGTTTCCCTCTGGCTGATTACAGGATTTTTCTTCATGCTAATGGCTTTGGGGCCTTACCTTCGCATTTTGGGCGAGACTTTGCCCCTGCCACTGCCTTACAGTTTTCTTCGGCAAATCCCATTTATAGCCATGGCTCGCACTGTGAGCCGTTTTTCCCTTATGGTGACCTTAAGCCTGGGGGTGCTAGCAGCGCTAGGGGCAAAGGCTCTTGGCCGCCGCCTTTCCCCAACGCTGGCCTTCCTTATCCTTCTGGAGTACTGGCCAGCCCCTTATCCCTTCACCCCTCCCGACACTCCCGATTTCTACTGGAAGCTGGCGCAGGAGCCAGGAGAGTTTAACATCATCAACTTGCCGATGAACTGGGATAGACCCCATTACCTCCTTTATCAGACTGTCCACCGCAAATGGCTGGTTTCCGGATATACGAGCCGGGAGGATCCTCGTACCCTGGTGAAAAGGATGCCGGTATTACAGCATTTTCGTCACCTGAGGGAGGATATAATCAAAGTGGATCTGGCTCAGCTCACTCCTTCGGTGATGGCTTACCTTGGGGTGAAGTATGTCATTTTTGATTTTTACCAGATGGCGAGCGATGAAGAAAGGGGTAAAACCTTGGCCCTTGCCTCGGAAGCTTTCAGAGATAGCGAGCTTTTTTACAGGGACGAAAGGCTTATTGTTTACCGGGTTCTCCCTCCTGAAAAGCCTGTCCCTTTTCTCTTCCTTGGTGAAGGATGGGGGGATTTCAACGGCTCATATCGCAGCCTCAAGAAAGAAGGCTCCATTTTCCTTCATGCTCCGGGGCCTTCCGTCCTTCACCTTACGATGGAGGTGAGCTCCCCTTCCAGTGGCACGTTAAAGGTCAAAACAAGCACATCTTCTCACTCTATTGAAATTTCATCCCAGCAGCCTGTGCCCATATCTTTCGCGGTGGAAACTCAGGCGGGGGATAACAGAGTTGAATTTGAGTGGGAACCGGCCCTTAAAGGCGCTGAGCTGAGGGTCTGGCTTCTCCAGCTCACAGATTACGATTTTTCCACTCAAATTCGTCGGTAAAAGTTTGCGTCTGAAGCGATTGTATGCTATGCTTTGATTGTAAATCCTTTGAGGGGCAAATCTTATGGTCAAACTGGTCTTCAGTTGGGACATAAAGCCCGGCAGGGAGGGGGAATATTTTGATTTTGTGATGCGGGAATTTGCTCCAACCCTCATGAAGATGGGGGTCCAGATTGTGGAAGCATGGTATACCATTTTCGGGAACGGCCCTCAGATAATAACGGGGGGGCTGGTGGAAGATGTAGAGACGGCCAGAAAGCTGCTGGAAAGTCGGGAATACAAAGAGCTGAAGGAGCGCCTTGGAGAGTTTGTGACCAACTTCCAGCAGAAGATTGTGCCGGCTACAGGCCGTTTCTACATTTAAACGGTTGAAACTTTGCCTGGACCTCCCTCCTTGCCTTCCACCAGGAATTTTTTCCCCATGAATTGTTCCACAACCCATACACCTGTCAGAAGGTGCCCTGTGAGGCAAGAAGTGGTGAAAGATGTTGACCCTTGTGCCAAGGCGGCCGGAAGGATGAGCTGATCGGCCAGGTGGCGGTCAAGGGCAGTCCCGCTTTTGAAATAGTCCAGAAACTCGCGGACAGCTTCTTCGGCTACTTTTTCAGCAGGCTTGCCCCTTTCCCCGAGAGATGTAAAGCCTGCCAGGGCGTTTTCGAATTCGGCTATCAAAATTAAACATGAGCCCGTGCCAGGGGAGGGAGCTTTCACTACTTCAACGCTGGCTTCAAAGCCGTGACGGCGCAGAAGCTCTAAAGCTCGTTCCTTCTGCCTCTGGCCCACGTGGTCTGGAAGGTTGGAATAGGCAGAAAGCCCCCTTATGAGCTTGAGTTTACCCCGCTCGTTCAGGGTTATACCCTTTATTTGTTTCCCGCCATAAATCGTGACCTCTATTTCTCCTCCCCCCACTGGATACCATCCCCACCTTTTTATTTCGGCCCTGGCTTGGATATCCATGCGGGCTAATGTTGGAAAAAGCACTTCTTTGACATAGTGGAAAGGCGGGCTCCAGGAGACATGGGTCCCACCTTTAAGGGTGAGGTAAGAAGTTCCTCTGGCCATGGCCAGGGGCATCAGCAGGGTCTGCAGGACCAGCGTTGTAGCCCCGGCGCTTCCACCTTTTCTTGCTTCTGTTACATCAAAGAAGTATGAGCCAGGCTCAGGAGGGCGGCGAGGTCGAAAAACGAGCTCCTGCGATCCCAGCTCTGCTCCCTTAAGTTCGGCCTGGCATATCCGGGCAATGGCCATAACCCCGGTAAGGTGCTGAGCCTGAAGGCCGGGGTTAGGTCGGCCGGCTCTTATGTTCTCTACTTTTACAGGTTCCCCCAAAATGGCCGAGAGAGCCAGGGCCATCCTCAGAACCTGCCCTCCCCCTTCTCCGTAAGAGCCATCTATCACTACCATTTTCCCCTCCGCGCCTGAGCTTCCTTTCCTACTATGAAAGAGGCCACGAACATCAGAGCTCCGATGGTGAGGCCAAGACCGAGTTTGAAAGAGGTAGGGTCAAACCTGAAAACCACTTCGTGTTCTCCTCCCTCAAGTTTAACCGCCATCAGGGTGTGATAAGCCCGCAGCAAAGGAACTGGCCTGGCATTCACCCACACCCGCCAGCCGGGGTAAAAAGTCTCGCTCAGGACCAGGTATCCGCCCTTCTCCAAGACACACTTTATCTTAACAATCCCCGCACCATAATGCAAATCCGTAACAGTGTCTTTTTCTCCCGGAGTCAAAGAGGCTGTAGCTGCAGCATCACTGAGGAGGACTATACGGGGGTCAAAATCTGGAGCGGATAGTGTTTTTAATTCTTCCCCTTTAGGGACGCTTATGGCCTGATAAGCGAGCCTTACCCGCGGAAGGAAATAGGGGTTTTCCCAGAGCCTGACTTCGGGGCTTTCAGGAGAAGTCGGTTCCACGATATAGCGGACGTTAAGAAGGCCTAGGAGCTTGAGAGCCTGCTCCTGAGGTAACCTGTCCACCAGCTCCAGGAATTCTCCGTATTTCCCTACAGTGAGGGGGTCAAAGATGCCAGCATGGTATATGGCCCCTGCTATCATGTTGGTCTGGGGGATGAGGGTTTCCCGCAGTTTCATCCAGTAATCGGGGCTGGATGGGCCAAACCGATCGAAGCGGAAAAAGACTTTATATTTCAGGTGGTAATCATCCGGGCCGAAGGTATAGAGGCGAAAAAGTTCGCTCTGAAGCCGGGGGCTCAGGAATTCAGAAGTGCTGGTGGGAAGGTGGAACAGGGCGGGGTCAGTGAAAGGGTGAAAGCCCCACCCGTAAGCCAGAAGTTCTGCTTCCAGAAGGAGTAAAGAGAGGAATGGTTTACGAGGGAACAAATGCAGGGCAAACCCTGCTCCAGCCGAGGCGAGGGCGAAGATGAGCAAACTCCGGGCAAAGGATGGTTTAATTTCCGGGAGGAATTTTGCCACTATAGCGGCCACGAAAAGTCCCACTATTCCGGCCCCCACCCTCTTTAAAGTAGCCGGAGGAAAAGGTTTAGCCATCACAGCTTGGGCTCCGAAGCCTGAGAGGAGGGATGCGGCGAAGGAGTATAAAATGAGGAAGCGAGAGGGAGCCCGGAACAGGTCCAAGCCAGGAAGGTGACGGTAAAGGAAAGGGTAAAAGGGGGTGTTTTTGCCCAAGGCCAGAAGAAAAGCAAGGGCTATAATGATGAGTAAGAAGAGCTTCAGGCGTTTTTGTGAGGACTGCGACAGGGCCAGAGCCATCAGGACAAAGACTAAAACTCCGGTATAGGCGCAATCTTCCCAGTAGTTAGCATAGCCCCAGTATCCATCCTTGGCTGGATTGCCAAAGAAATCAGGCAACAAAAAGGAGATTATCTTCCAGGGCCAGAGAGAATAGGTTAGGGCGATTTCTTCGGGTATCCCGCCCTTACGCCCTGAATTAACGGCGAACTCCGCCGTGGGGATGAATTGAATCGCTGCCAGGAGGATTCCGAGCACAAGGGAGGCCAGGAAGCAGGCTGCTGGCCTGCTCCCCTTTTTCCCCACTGTTGATTCCCACAAAACCAGGAGAAGAGCGAGGAAGAGGGTGTAGGTCCAGAGCTGGGCGTGGCCTGCCAGGAATTGGGCTGCCACTATCACTCCAAGAGCAACCGTTGTCTTTGAACAGGGTTTCTGGCACAGTTTCCGGGTCAGGAGAATGGCCATGGGCAACCAGGCCAGGGTATTCACCATGGTGGGGAAGTGGAGCCTTGAAACGATGTAGCCGTTCCCCATGTAAGCGAGCCCTGCTAAGATGGCTGCCTTGTCCCTCAATCCGAAGCCGAGAGCACAAAAATACATGAAAATCCCGGCCAGTGCAAGGTGCAGGGATACATCAAGGGTTAAAGCTCTTTCCACAGGAAGGAGGAAGTAAAGGTTAAAGAGGGGGTATAAGACGGCCGTTTGATGGTTAGCCAGCAAAGGGGAACCACTTCCAGCAAAAGGGTTCCAGAAGGGCAGGGCGTTCTGGCTGAGGAGCGAAACGGCCAGATTCCGCCAGGGATAAAACTGGACAATGGGGGTTCCCCAGAAGAGGACTTTGCCCTGAAGGAAGAAGGGCCACAGAAGGAGCAGGGGGAAGGAGACAAGGAGTGCAATGGATTTCCACTTTATCATGTTTCCTCCTCTCCCAAATTTTATCCTGAATAAGCATTTTTTCAACTTCCGTGGTGGCCATCCTTCTATGGAGAGGAATGGCTTCACTCTGCCTGGAGGTAGCCCATGAAACCTACCGGGTAATTAGAGCTCTTACCCCCGTCCATTTCTTAGAGGCTTCTGGGGGCACATCCCCCAGGCCCCCTGCCATGGGGCTTCGCCCCCTGGACCCC